>DASWKR010000044.1 GCA_036396535.1 Acidimicrobiia bacterium
GGGCCTCGACGTGACGGATCCGGAACCGATCCCGAGCGATCATCCCCTCGTCGCTCTCCCCAATTGCGTGGTCATCCCGCACCTCGGCAGCTCCTCGGCGGCGACGAGGATGGCGATGGCGGAGCTTGCGGCCCGCAACCTCGTGGCAGGGCTCGAGGGCCGCCGACTCGAGGCATGCGCCAATCCCGAGGTCTACTGCCGGTAACCGCTCTCAGGGCGCCACGGGCGAGGTCCACCGTCGAAGGTCGCGGTGGGGGCGGGGGCTGGTCGGCGGGGTGATGCCGTGGCGAGCCACGATCTCGACGACCGGTGTTCGTTAACGTCCCGGGCGTGACGAGGCGGTACGGAGCGATCGAAGCCGGCGGGACGAAGTTCGTGTGCGCCATCGGCAGCGGCCCGGACGACGTGGCCGCCGGCGAGCGCTTCCCGACGCTCCAGCCCACCGAGACGATCGAGGCCGTCATCGACTTCTTCGCAGCCGAGGTTCGTGACGGCGGCGAGCTCGACGGCATCGGGATCTCTTCGTTCGGTCCCGTCGAGCTGCGGCCATCCCACCCGCAGTACGGGCACATCACCACCACCACGAAAGCGGGATGGGAGGACACCGATCTGGCAGGACCGGTGGAACGGGCGCTCGGCGTCCCGGTCGGCTTCGACACCGACGTCAACGGCGCCGCCCTCGGCGAGGGCAGGTGGGGCGCCGCCCAGGGCCTCGACACATTCGTGTACATGACGATCGGTACCGGGATCGGGGTCGGCGCCGTTGTCGGCGGCAACGTCGCCCACGGGCTCGTGCACCCCGAGATGGGGCACGTGATCGTGTGCCGCAGACCGGGCGACGAGTACCAGGGGGCGTGCCCCTTCCATCGGGACTGCCTGGAGGGCATGGCGAGCGGGCCGACGCTGGAAGCCCGTTTCGGCCAACCGGGAGAGGACCTTGCAGGGTCGGACGGGGACGAGGCGGTAGCCCTGATCGCCTGGTACGTGGCCGACGGCCTGCGCACCATCGTCTACACGCTGGCGCCGCAGCGGATCGTCATAGGTGGCGGCGTCGCCGAGATGCCCGGCCTGCTGCCGGCGATCCGATCCCGCCTCGTCGAGATCCTTGGTGGTTATCCCGGTTTGCCGGAGCACGCCCGGGACGACTTCGTCGTCGCCACGGCGCTGGATGGTCTCGCAGGAACGTACGGAGCCTTCGTGCTCGCCGAGCGCGCCGCAGGCTTCCCGGCTACATGAGCGAGCCGCAGCCGCCTTCGGTGACCAAGATCGCCTGGCGGCTCGCACATCTCGCGCTGGGGTGTTCGGTGCCCGCGAGGTGATGCTCTTGCTCGACTTGCATCTGAGAAACGACGAACCGACCAGCAAGGAGGGACCGTGATCTCGAGTGTTCAGGTGGCAGTCGACTGCCACGACCCGCACGCTCTCGCCGACTTCTGGGCGGCGGTCATGGGGTACGAGGTCGAGTTCGACGACGACTTCATCCGGGGGCTCATCGCCGCAGGCCAAGCCACCGAGGACGACGTCATCGAGCACAACGGCCATGTGCAATGGAAGACCGCGGCTGCCTGCAGGGACCCGGAAGGCAAGCACCCGAGGCTCCTCTTCCAGCAGGTGCCCGAGCCGAAGTCCGTGAAGAACCGCTGGCATCTCGACATTCACATAGGTGAAGGCCGGGAGAGCGAGATCGAGCGGTTCATGGCGCTCGGTGCGACCCACCTCTGGGATGGTCGGCAGGGGCCGCACACCTGGGTCACCCTCGCCGATCCGGAGGGAAACGAGTTCTGCGTCTCCTGATCGGAGCGACGGTCGAATGCCGTCGACGCCTCCAGCCCGCTCTGCCAAGATCACGTTTCCCTGACAGGCGGCGAGAGCGAGGACGGATGATCCAGAATGCGACGAAAGCCAAGCTGAGAGCGGGCGAGGCGGTGCTGGGGGTGTTCGATCGGTTCCGCGATCCGAGCCTCGCCGAGTTCGTCGCCTTTCAGGGATGGGACTTCGTCGTGATGGACGGTGAGCACGGCACCCTCGACTCGGAGGACTTCGGGAACCTCGCCAGGGCGATCGAGCTGAGGGGGGCCACGCCGATCGCCAGGGTCAACACGAACGAGTCGTCCGCCATCCTGCGGGCGCTCGACTCCGGTGCGCACGGGGTCCACATCCCATGGGTCAACTCCGCTGAGGAAGCCGAGAGGGCCGTCCGCTGGGCGAAGTACGGCCCTCGAGGCACCCGCGGGCTCGCCGGCAACCGCTCGATCGACTGGAAGGCGAACGCTACGAGCACGGCGGCGGCCAACGAGGAGACGCTCGTCGTCGTGCACATCGAGACCCAGACGGCCGTCGACGCCGTCGACGAGTTCGTCGAGGTGGATGGGATCGACGTGCTCTTCGTCGGACCGACGGACCTGTCGCACTCGCTCGGGATCCCCGGGGAGAAGGATCACCCTGCGATGACGGAGGCGATCGAACGCGTCGCCGAGGCCGTCGGCCCTTCGGACAAGGCCTTCGGGATCTACGCCGCCACACCCGACTGGGTGCACAGGTGGCACGCCCGCGGCGCCCGCTACTTCACGACCGGCGTCGACGGCTTGGTTGCTGCGGGAACATCCGACTACCTGGCAGCGGCGCGGCGCTGACCCCCGCCGATCAACCGTTCTTGCGTCCCTGCGTCGCCTTGGTGCGATGAGGGGACGCCGGAACGGATGGTGCGGTGAGGCTCTCTCGTTCTTGCGTCCCTGCGTCGCCTTGGTGCGATGGAGGGACGCCGGAACGGCAGGACGTCAGTACATCACGATCCCGGCGCTGACATTGAGGTCGATTCCGGTGACTGCCGCGGCTGCGTCGCTCGTGAGGAAGAGCGCCGCGGCGGCGACGTCGGAGGCGGCCGTCAGCCTGCCGAGCGGCGAGTCTCGTTCGAACTCGGCGTGCGCCTCGGCCTCGGAGATGCCGCGTTCCTCGGCCTGCATCTTGATCACCCAGTCGATCCTCGGTCCGGCGACGGGGCCCGGCGAGATCAGGTTCGCCCTGACCCCATGGGGGCCGGCCTCGAGCGCGATGGAGCGAGTGAGGCCGATGAGAGCGCTCTTCGACGCCACGTACGGCGATCGGCCGTACAGGGGCCGCTTGCCCGTCATCGAGCCGAGGATGACGATCGAACCTCTGTCGCCCGCCGCCACCATCCGCCCGAGGAGCGCCCGGCAGCACAGGAACACCCCGGTGACGTTCACTGCGAACGTCTCCTCCCATCCGGCGGGCTCCTGCTCCCAGAGCGGACCCGATGGGCCGCCGACGCCGCTGTTGCAGACGAGGTGGTCGACGCCGCCGAGGTCGTCGTACGCCCGGTCGACGAGAGCCACGACGCCGGCGGGATCGGTGACGTCCGTCGGATGAACAGACGCCGCTCCGCCCGCCGACACGATCCCCTTGGCGGTCGCCTCCAGGTTGCCCACGTTGCGGGCTGCCAGCACGACGTGGTCTCCGCGGGCCGCGAAGGCGAGGGCCAGCTCCCTGCCGATGCCCTGGCCGGCGCCGGTGACGATGGTGACCGTCACTCCGACCACTCCGTGGCGTCGGCGAAGTACTCGGGGTTGCGCCTCAGCCGGGCGCTGATGGCGTGGCCGTACATCAGCTCTGCATCGGCGACGACGGCGGCGTGCTCTGCGACGTGGAACGAGCCTTCCGGCGTGCACCGCTGGGTGGTGACCGTCTTGAGGAACTTCCCGACCCACAGCCCACCGGTGTACCTGGCGGCCCCGACGGTCGGCAACGTGTGGTTGGTCCCGATCGCCTTGTCGGAGTACGCAACGGTCGCCTCGGTTCCGACGAACAGGCTCCCGTAGTTGTGGAGCAGCCGTGCGATCTCCTCGGGGCGCGCCGTTTGCACCTCGAGGTGCTCGGGAGCGATCTCGTTGGCGACCCTCACCAGCTCGGATTCGTCCTCGCAGACGATCACCGTGCCGTAGTCCCGCCACGCCTGTCCTGCCACATCGGCGGTCGGCCACGTCTCCAGCCAGCGATCGACCTCGCGGATCGTGGCCTTGGCCACCTCATCGGACGTGCATGCGAGGATGGCGGGCGAAGTCGGGCCGTGCTCAGCCTGTCCGAGCAGGTCGCAGGCCAGGACCCCCGGGTCCGCCGTGTCGTCTGCGATGATCATGATCTCGGTGGGACCGGCGAGCAGGTCGATCCCGACGCTGCCGAAGAGCTGACGTTTCGCTTCTGCGACGTAGGCGTTGCCCGGTCCGACCAGCATGTCCACCGGGTCGGATCCCTCGAGACCGAACGCCAACCCGGCCAGAGCCTGGACACCGCCGACGCAGAAGATCTCGTCGGCGCCCGACTCGACCATCGCCCACAGCTGCGGTCCGTGCATCCCGCCCTCGTCCTTGGGAGGTGCAGCCGCCAGCACTTCTCGGACACCCGCCACCTTGGCGGTAGCGACCGTCATCACCGCCGAGGCGATCAGCGGGTAGCCCCCGCCGGGGGAGTATGCGCCCACCCTCGACACCGGGATCCACTTCTGGCCGAGGAACACGCCGGGGAGGGTCTCCGTCTCGAAGTCGACGAGCGTCTCCCGCTGCAGCCGGGCGAAGTTCGTGACCTGATCGATGAGGAAGCGCGCGCTGTGCGCCACGTCGTCTTGCATCTCATCTCGGGCCCGGGCGATCGTCGCATCGTCCACCCTGAAGCTCGGCGGGCTCCACTTGTCGAACATCTCGGAGTACCTGCGCACCGCGGCGAGGCCCTCGGAGGCGACGTCGGCGATGATGCGGCTGACCGTCTGGCGTACCTCGTCCGTGATCTGTGAACCGGGCGGTGACCCTTGCTTCAGGTACGTCGCCACCATGACCTCCAATCCGTCCGACCTCGCCGACCCGGGTTCGCCACCGAGCATGGTCGGTCGACGCGTCGGGTGGGCGATTGTATTGAGCCCTGGGGAGCCTGCGGGATGAGTCGCCGGCCGCGTGTGCTCCGGGGTTTGGAGCCATCGGGAGACTGGATCGGCCGGCTCGGCTGACGTCGAGCTCGCGGGGCGTGCCGAGCGTTCGGCCGCCGGCCTTCCCGGCTCCTCTCAGAGCGGCTCTGACATCGGGCGCATCCCGATGAGGAACGTCCGCGCATTGTCCGGCTGGGTGAAGGCGAAGACCACGGCCTGCGCCACGTCTCGCGGATCGAGCATTCCTTCGAGCATCGGGTCGCCTTCTTCGCGACCCGTACCGATGGCGAACTCGGTATGCACGCCCCCGGGCGCCACAACACTCACCTTGACTCCTCTGTCCCTCGTCTCGTAGTCGAGTGCCTGGGCGAAGCCGACCTGAGCGAACTTCGAGGCGCAGTAGACGGACTCGTTCGGGAGGCCCTTCAAGCCGGCGACCGAAGCGATGAAGCACACCTGTCCGTGGCGACGCCCGATCATGTCGGGAAGGAACGCCCTCGTGCAGAGGAAGCTGGATCGCATGTTGGTGTTCATCATCCAGTCGTAGTCCTCGACGCTTATCGACTCGAGCGGTCCGTACTTCCCGACCCCGACGTTGTTGAGGAGGATGTCGACCCTGCCGAAGGCGCCAACGGCCTCCTCCCGGAGCCGGGTGACGTCGCCCGGCGAGGTGACGTCGGCAGCCACGGCGAGCGCTCGGCCGCCTGCGCCTTCGATCTCGCCGACGAGCCCGGCCAGCCGGTCTTGTCGCCTTGCGGCCGCGACGACCGTCGCCCCCTCAGCCGCCAGTGCCAGGGCACTGGCCCGCCCGATCCCGGACGAAGCGCCGGTGACGACCGCGATCTCTCGTGCGAGCCTCATGTTCCTCCTGGACCGTCATGCGTGCCACCCAAAGCCGTTCCCGGCCGCGACCTCGCCGAGGGTACACCCGACCGGTGCGGCTCGACGGGGCACGACGGTTGGCCCCCGGATGTAGTTTGGCGGCGACACAGCGTCAGGAGGGCCGCATGCTGGACACCTTGCGATCGGTGGTGCGCCTGCGCCCGATAGAGCTCGATCCGGTGACGCGTCGTCTCGCCAAGGCCGCCAGCGTCGCCGACATGCGCAGGATCGCCAAGCGGCGACTCCCGGGAGGCGTGTTCGACTACATAGATGGGGGCGCCGAGGACGAGTCGGCGTTGCGACGCAACTCGAGCGCCTACGCCGAGATCGAGTTCAGGCCGCGCGTGCTGCGCGACGTCGGAAATGTCGACGCTTCGACCACGCTCCTCGGCAAGGAGCTCGCCTTTCCGCTCGTCCTGGCCCCGACCGGCTTCACCCGGATCGCCGACCCGGCCGGTGAGCTCGCCGTTGCTCGCGCCGCCGAACGGGCAGGGGTCCCGTACTCGCTGTCGACCCTGGCGACGCGCTCCATCGAGGACGTGGCGGCGGTCAACGGCGGTCGCAAGTGGTTCCAGGTGTATGCATGGCGTGACCGAGGGCTCGTGAAGGAGATGGTCGACCGCGCCAAGACCGCCGGTTACGAGGCCCTCATCCTCACGGTGGACACGGCGGTCCTCGGGCGCCGGGAGCGCGATGTCAGGAGGGGATTCACGCTGCCTCCGAAGATCGGGCTCGGCACCCTCGTCGACGGAGCACGGCATCCCGGATGGACACTGGCCTTCATCCGGGCCGAGCCGATCGCCTTCGCCAACGTGGTTGGACGCGGCGTCGGCGACGGCTCCGATCCGATCTCGCTCGCCGACTACATCAACGATCAGTTCGACCCGTCGTTGTCGTGGGACGATGTCTCGTGGCTCCGCTCGGCCTGGGAAGGGCCCATCGTGCTCAAGGGCATCCAGACCGTCGACGACGCCAGGATCGCTGCCGACAGCGGCGTGGCCGCCATCGCCATCTCCAACCACGGCGGCCGCCAGCTCGACTCGGCCCCGGCGGCCGTCGAGCTCGTCTCGGAGGTCGCCGACGCCGTGGGCGGGCGAATCGAGATCATCTGTGACGGCGGGGTGAGGCGGGGCTCGGACATCGTCAAGGCGGTCGCGCTCGGCGCAAACGCGTGCATGGCGGGGCGCGCCTACCTCTACGGGTTGGGCGCCGCAGGGGAGCGGGGGGTCGATCACGTCCTGCGCATGCTCGAGGAAGGGGTCCGGAGGACGATGGCCCTCGTGGGTGCGCCGACGGTCTCGGCGCTGACACCCGAAGTCGTGCGGCGGCACGCCAAGTGACCGGCTACCGGACTGGAGCGCCTCAGCTTGCGCGATGATTGGAGTCGCGAGTGCCCAGGAAGGAGCGACCATGAACCTGATTCGCCACTGGATCAACGGCAAGGAGCATCAGGCCGACCCGGAGAGGACGGGCGACGTCTACGACCCCGCCACGGGGGAGATCGCCTCACAGGTCGCATTCGCCTCGGTGGCCGAGGTCGATATCGCCGTCCAAGCGGCCTCCGACGCCTTTCCCGGGTGGCGGGACACCCCGGTCACGGCGCGCCAGAAGGTGATGTTTCGCTTTCGCGACTTGGTCGAGTCGCACCTCGACGACATCGCCAAGCTGATCACCACCGAGCACGGCAAGACGTTCGACGATGCCAGGGGCGAGGTCAACAGAGGGCTCGAGGTGATCGAGTTCGCGACGGCGATCCCACACCTCCTCAAGGGTGACTACTCGGAGCAGGTCTCCCGCAGCGTCGACACCTACACCATTCGTCAGCCGCTCGGGGTGGTAGCGGGGATCACGCCGTTCAACTTCCCGGCGATGGTTCCCATGTGGATGTACCCGATGGCGATCGCCTGCGGCAACACCTTCGTGCTCAAGCCGTCGGAGAAGGACCCGTCCCCTTCGATGCTGAGCGCCGAGCTCTTCGCAGAGGCGGGGCTTCCCGACGGTGTGCTCAACGTCGTTCATGGTGACAAGGTTGCGGTCGATCGCATCCTCGAGCACCGCGACATCAAAGCGGTGTCGTTCGTCGGCTCGACGCCGATCGCTCGCTACGTCTACACGACCGGGTCGGGGAACGGGAAGAGGGTCCAGGCGCTCGCCGGGGCCAAGAACCACATGATCGTGCTCCCGGATGCGGACATGGAGCTGGCCGCCGACTCTGCGGTCTCG
The DNA here is from genome assembly GCA_036396535.1 of Acidimicrobiia bacterium. NCBI lineage: Bacteria > Bacillati > Actinomycetota > Acidimicrobiia > Acidimicrobiia bacterium. The sequence goes on from DASWKR010000044.1 coordinate 8,039, forward strand.
GCGGGGTACGGGTCGGCTGGGGAGCGGTGCATGGCCATCTCGGTGATCGTCGCCGTCGGCGGCGCCGCCGACAGGCTCATCCCGCTCATCGAGGACAGGATCGCCAAGCTCAAGGTCGGCCCCGGTCTCGAGGCCGGCGCCGAGATGGGCCCGCTCATCACGAGGGAGCACCGGGACAAGGTCGCCGGGTACATCGACTCCGGGGTCGACGCAGGCGCCACGTTGGTGACCGACGGGCGCGACTTCTCGGTGAAGGGTTACGAGGACGGGTTCTTCCTCGGTCCCACACTGTTCGACAACGTGACGAGGGACATGACGATCTACCAAGACGAGATCTTCGGGCCCGTCCTCTCGGTGGTGCGCACCGACCGCTACCAAGACGCCATCGAGCTCATCAACGACAACCCATGGGGCAACGGAACTGCGGTGTTCACGAACGATGGCGGGGCGGCTCGCAAGTTCCAGAACGAGATCCAGGTCGGCATGGTCGGCATCAACCTCCCGATCCCCGTGCCGCTGGCGTTCTACAGCTTCGGTGGGTGGAAGGAGTCCATCTTCGGCGACCACTCCATCTACGGTCCGGAGGGGATCGCCTTCTATACGAAGCCGAAGGTCGTCATCAGCCGCTGGCCCGATCCGATGCACCGGGGCGTCGACCTCGGATTCCCGCAGCACGGCTGATGACCACCGAGGCGTCCTCGCTGGAGAGCACACTGCGGGCTGCGGCGGCGGCAGGCGGATCGGCGCGCCAGACCGCCCACGAGTACTCGCGAGATGCCGTTCGTCGAGCGATCCTCAACGGGGAGCTCGAGAGCGGCACTCGCCTCGTCCAGGCCGAGCTCGCTGCGACCCTCGATGTCAGCACGACCCCAGTGCGTGAGGCGCTACGCGACCTGGCAGCCGAGGGTCTGGTGCGCTTCGACCCGCACCGCGGGGCGGTGGTGAGCGAGATGAGCGGAGACGACCTCGAGGAGATCTACGACCTCCGCCAGCTCCTCGAGCCCCACGCCCTCCGCCAGGCCGTCCCGAACCTGACGGACGAGATCATCGATGCGCTCGAGGTGCTGCACGAGCAGATGGCGAACGAGCCGAGGTCCGCCCAATGGGTCGACCAGAACCGAGCGTTCCACATGCTCATCTACGAGTCGGCGGCCACACCTCGCCTCGCCGCCATCATCCGCGGCCTCGAGGACTCTGCGGTCATGTACATCGGAGCTTCGTTGCGGTCGGCTCCCGAGCTGAGGGACGACGCCATCCGGGACCACGCCGAGCTCGTCGAGGCGCTCCGCAGGCGGGACGCCGATGAGGCGGTGGCGGTCATCAAGCGCCACCTCGGCATCCCGCTGCGCGCCCTGGGCTCCAGGCTCGGGTGAGCCTTTCTCGTTCTTGCGTCCCTGTGTCGCGTTGATGCGATGCGGGGACGCCGGAACGGATGGTGCGGTGAGCCTTCTCGTTCTTGCGTCCCTGTGTCGCGGTGATGCGATTGGGGGACGCCGGAACGGGTTTGGCGGGCGCATCCCCTCGAGCGTGCGGATAATATACGATGCATATTGAGCCTCGATGGGGCCGACCTCGAGAGGAGAGCGCACATGTCCGAGGAGCCCTGGAAGACCGACCGCTGGTTCTCGAGTCCGTGGAACTACCTCCCAGAGGTGACGGCCGGTTTCCAGATCCCGGACGAGGTGACGATCCACGACGTCACGCTGCGCGACGGTGAGCAGCAGGCGGGCGTCGAGTTCTCGGCAGACGAGAAAGTCCGCATCGCCGAGGCGCTCGCCGCCGCCGGGATCCACCGCATCGAAGCGGGCCTCCCCGCCGTATCACCGGCCGACAAGGAGGCGATCGAGCGGATGGTTGCGCTCGACCTGCCGACGGAGATCTACGCCTTCTCCCGCTGCATGGTCGCCGACGTCGAGCTGGCGCTCGACTGTGGGGTGACGGGCGTCGTCATGGAGGTGCCGGCCAGCCACCACCTCATCGAGAAGGCGTACAACTGGCCGATCGAGAAGGCGATCGAGGCGTCCGTCGAGTCGACGAAGTACGCCCACGAGAACGGCCTCAAGGTGACCTTCTTCCCGATCGACGCCACGAGGGCGTCGATGGTCGAGCTGCTCGACGACCTCGAGGCGGTCGCCACGAACGGCCATGTCGACAACGTCGCATTGGTCGACACGTTCGGGGTCACCTCCCCGCACGCGATCGGGTACTACACGCGGCGCGTCAGGGAGCGCCTCGCGGTGCCGCTCGAGACGCACTTCCACATGGACTTCGGGATGGGAGTCGCCAACTCGATCCTGGCCGTCGCCGAAGGAGCCTCCGTCATCCACACGACGGTGAGCGGCCTCGGGGAGCGGGCAGGCAACGCTCCGACCGAGGAGACGGTGCTGGCGTTGCTCACGATGTACGGCATCGACACCGGCATCGACACCACGAAGTTCACCGAGATCGCCCGCCTCGTCGCCGAGCTCTCCGGCGTGCGCCAACCGTCCAACCGGCCGATCACCGGCGACCGCCTGTACAACGTCGAGTCGGGGATCATCGCCACGTGGGTCAAGAACGTCGGCGACGAGCTGCTCGAGCCGTTCCCGTTCCGGCCGGAGCTCGTCGGCCAGCCACCACCCGAGATCGTCCTCGGCAAGGGCTCGGGCCTCGACTCGGTCGCCATCTGGCTGGGGCGCCACGGGGTGCACGACGCCGACACGAAGGAGATAGAGGCCATCCTGGCGGAGGTCAAGGGGCGGTCGCTCGCCAAGAAGGGGCTGCTCGACGACGAAGAGTTCGTGGCGATCGTCAACGACGTGCTCCCCGGGCGCCTCTAGATTCGATCGAGGAGCCGCGCGGGCGACGGTCGTCCGACGACCATCAGAAAGGCAAGGGATGAGGGAAGCGTTCTTCGGGCTCAGCACCGACTGGAAGGAAGGCATCAATTGGGCGAACGTCCGCGATTGGCGCCTGAAGCGGGCCCACGCCGCCATGGAGCGGGCAGGCCTCGGCGCCCTCCTGCTCTTCTACGACGAGAACATGCGGTATGTCTCGTCGACGCTCACCCCCGGGTGGAACCGACTCAAGCCGGGGCTCCGTTACGTCGTGCTCCCCAAGGGCAAGCCGCCGATCGTGTACGAGCAGGGTGACATCGGTTTCCACCTCGAGGTGCACAACCCGTGGATCCCGAAGGAGAACATCCGCCACTCGTACGTCTGGATCAAGGGTGCGGTCGGCCCCGCCGCCGAGCAGCAGGTCAACAAGTTCGTCGACGCCCTCGCCAACGACCTCGAGGACGCAGGAGTCTCCGACTTGCCGCTCGGCGTCGACTTCATCGACATCAACCTCTTGCGCGAGTTCGAGAAGCGCGGCATCAAGTGGACGGACGGCATGAGCCCGATGATGGAGGCCCGTGCGATCAAGAGCCCCGACGAGATCAAGGCGTTCTCGATCGTCGGAGCGATCTGTGACTACGTCCACTACGAGATCACGAACTTCATCAAGCCGGGCCTCACCGAGAACGAGGTGGCGGCGTTCGGATTCGAGAAGTTGTACTCGATAGCGGGCATGGAGGACGTGGAGGACGTGATCGTGTCGTCCGGGCCGAACGCCTGGCCGAACTGGCGCAACTTCTCCGATCGCATGATCCGTCCAGGCGAGCTGGTGATCATCGACTTGGCGGCGCTCACCTGGAACGGCTTCAAGTCGTGCGTCTACCGGACCTACTGCGTCGGTGGCAAGCCGACCGACGCTCACCAGAAGACGTACGACGAGGCTCACAAGTGGCTGTGGGACTCGATCGCGATGGTCAAGCCGGGCGTCACGACGCGCGACGTCGCCCTCAAGTGGCCGTCCGCCCAGGAGGCGTGGGGTTACGAGGAGGAAGACCAGGCGGCTGCCAACAACTGGGGCCACGGACTCGGGCTCGCCCAATACGACCCCCCGGTGATCTCGCGGATCTGGTCGCTCGATCACCCGGTGGAGATCCAGGAGGGGATGACGTTCGCCCTCGAGACCCAGCACGGCGTGCTCCACGACCACGGCGTGCGGCTCGAGGAGATGCTGTACGTCACGCCCACCGGCTTCGAGATGGTCTCGACCTACAAGCAGCACGAGATCATCGCCGTCGATTGAGCGAAGCTCCGCCGGCGACCCCGCTCGTCCTCGACCTCGACGACGAGCGAAGCCTCGATCCGTCCGTGAGCGGAGCCAAGGCAGCGTGGCTGGCGTACGCCCGCTCGGCGGGCCTGCCCGTGCTGCCCGGCCGCGTCGTCACCACCGCGGCCTCGCGTCCTGCCATGGCCCTCGGAGCCGAGACGATGCGAGAGCGCGGGTCGGGGGGCGCCCGACTCGTCGTGACGCGGATGGATCTCGACCCGGAGCTGCTCGGCGGGTTGGAGGCCGCCGCCGACGTCGCCCCGGAGCTGGTCGTCCGATCGTCGTCGCTGCTCGAAGGCGGCGGGGAATGGGCCGGAGCGTTCACGTCATATGTCGGTGTCGGCCCCGATGACGTTCCCCTGGCCGTGCGCGGGTGTTGGGCGTCGGCTTTCTCGGTGCACACCCTGGAGCGATACGAGGTGGCCGGGATCGTGCCGGGCTCCACGCCGATGGCCGTGTTGATCCAACCGCTCCTGCTGGCCGCCTTCGGGGGCACGGCGCGGCTCGACGGTGAGGACGTGTCGATCGTCGCCGTCGCCGGTTCGCCCGCAGCTCTCCTGCAGGGGTGGGAGCCGGGCGCAACCGCCAGGGTCGCGGTCGACGGCACCGTGGCCGGTCCGGCCGCACAACTCGTAGGCGAGTCCACGTTGCGGCGCATCGCTGCCGAGCTGCGACGGGCCGCAGACGCCGTCGGGGCGTCCACGTGCGAATGGGCCCTCGACACAGATGACGGGATCACCCTGCTCCAGGTGGGACGATCACCGGTCACGGCCGACTCCCAGCTCGAGGTGCATCCCGACCTCGCTCTCCCTGCGGCGGCTCGCATCGCCTCGCTGACTCGGAGGTTTCCCGGCCCGATCGGCGAGGAGCTCGTGCTCCCGTGGGCCGTCTCCATCCTCGGAGACCCGCCGCAGCCGAGCGACGTCGGGGTCCCCGTCGAGCGGCTCGTCGACGAGATCGTGATGAGATCGGAGATGCTGGCCGCCGCCGTCTGGGGTCGACCGCCGCTCGAGGCGCGCCGAGAGGCTGCCGCGGTGCTGTCCGGCCTGAGGGGACAGGAACCGGGAGCGGCGCTGGCCCGCATCGGGGGCCTCGCTCCTGCGGACGAGGGGAGAGCAGCCGAGCTGCTCGGCGTCCTCGAGGCGGCCCGAGAGGCACTCGTGGAGGCGGGGGCGGCGAGCCGGAGCGAGCTCGCATGGCACATCGGAGTGGAAGAGGCTCGGCGCATCCTGGCCGGGGACATGGACCCCTTGCCCAGGAGGCGGTTCGGTTTCGGGGTATGGGAGCCCTTCAACGCCGCGGTGGTCCTCGGGACCGGCGAACGGCTCCCCGGGGTGGCGGCCGCCCCCGGTGTCGGCTGCGGTCGCCTGCGATTCCTCAGGGACACCGGCGGGATGACGCGGTTTGTCGCCCGCGACGTCGTGGTGGCCCGGTATCCGCTCCCGAATTGGGCTCAGCTGCTGTGGGACGCCGCCGCGGTTGTCACGCTCGGTGGGGGACCGGGCGCACACCTCTTCGAGTCGGCTCGCGCCTTGGCGATCCCGGCGGTGTGCGGAGTGCACTTGGAGGACACCCTCGGCATGCCGCTCGAGGAGGCCGATGGGCGCTATGCCATCGCCGTCGACGGCACGAACGGGATCGTGGCACTGACGGAATGGTGAGTCGCTCGGCTGGCGGCGTCGCCTCAGCCGGCGAGGCACTCAGCGCAGCAGCTTGCCCCACCCCGAGACGTCGAACTCGCCCGAGGCGGAGACCGCCTGCCAGAGACGCCGCTTGCCGTTCGAAAACGCCACGACGTCGAGGACCCCGTCACCGTTCACGTGAGCGGCGGCCAGCTCGCTCACGCCCCCCTGCCGGGGCACCTTGCCCCGGTGCCTCTTGACGAAGTGGTCGCCCGCCGACCGCATCACCTTGAGCTTGCGATTTCCGCCGGTGAACGTGACGATGTCGTCCCTCCCGTCGCCTGTCACGTCGGCGACGACTGCGTGCCTGACGTTCTGCCCGGGGTTCGAGAGACGCACCCAGGTGGCCGGCTCGGTCCCGGTCTTCCCCTTCCGTCCCTCGACGACCCACCAGCGGCCCGTCGTCGCCGCGTAGGCGGCCACGTCGTCGCGCCCGTTCCCGTCGAAGTCGCCGACCAGGACGTGTTGCCACGGACCGGCCTGCGGCAGCCGGCTCCACGTGCGCGGCGTGAACGACGTCCCGTCCGAGAACAAGGCGATGAGGTCCCCGGTGTTGCCGTCGACGTGGACGATGTCGTCGCGCCCGTTCCCGTCGAAGTCTCCGACGACCACGTCGCTCCAATTCGGTGATTGGACGACGAAGTCGTACCAAACGGCCGAATCGAAATGATCTCCCCGTGAGGTGAAGACCCGCCAGGTCGTCTCGGCTGCCAGGTAGTCGGCGATGTCGTCCCGCCCGTCGCCGTCGAAGTCACCGACGACGCCCTTGCTCCAGTTGCCGGCGCCGTGTGCCCCCCAAACGGAGAAGGCGAAGCGGCCTGCCTCGGCGACGCCGACGCGCCACTTCGAGTCGGATCGGTAGGCGGCGACGTCGTCCCGTCCGTCGCCGTTGAAGTCCCCCGTGAGGAGTTGCTGCCATCCTGTGTCGGATTCGTGGTTCGCCCATGCCTCGAACGGCTGGCCGCCACCCACCCACCACGAAGCGTTCCACCCGAGCATCAGCCCAGCTTCGCTGCGGCCGTCCCCGTCGTAGTCGCCGACGAGTGCCTCGATATGTCCGTACCGCAGCTTGTTGATGTGCCTGCCGCGCAGGGCGAGGAGACCCATCATGTCGGCACCGCTGCGTTGCAGGACGACCCGTGATCCGCTCATTGCGCCATGGATGTCGATTCGTTTCGGCGTTCCGGACGCGAACCGCTCCACGATCTCCATCCCGTCGACCCGGTCCAGGCCGAGCGCAGCCGCCAGCTCGACCTCGGAGAACGTGTAGGTCCACGACGAGTGCGGGTTCCCGACGGCTGGGCTCACCGCCCACGGATCGGGCCTGCTGCGAAGGTACGGGAGCGGGTTGCCGCCCCAGATGTCCTCGTTGTTCTCCGTGGCGCCTCCGGACGACGACGAGTAGAAGGCGGACACGATCCCGCTGCCCCCCGCCTGTGGATGCGTGACGACGAATCCGCTGGTGTCGTCGACCGCCGCCTTCCAGTCGTCGAAATGAGACGCCTGCTCGTGGGACCAGCCGACGTAGCTCTGGTCGACGATCGTCGAGTACATGTGGCACCAGCACTGTTCCTTGCGGGTCTGCGAGAACTGGCTCTCGGCGCCGTGACCGAGCGCCCTGCTGGCGGCGTAGCTCCGGGCGGCCATCACTTGCGCCTCGAGCGCCTGGCGTGGCCAGGACAGCGGGACCTCGGCGAGCCCGTACAGGTACGCATCCACGGCGATCTCGAGCGACACCTGCACCGATTCGCCCCCGTTCGGCGTCCGGATGTTCACGACCCCGCGGCCGAACGTGTCGCGGCCGGTGCCGACCCCGTCGACCTGTACCTTGCCCCCGGAAGGGGAGAGGCCCCGGATCGAGGCCTTGCACGGGCCCGGGCCGGACACGGCTTGGCCGTCTCGTTTGAAGCGGCACGTCCCATTGGCCCTGACCTCGAATTGCCACGTCTCTCCGGGCGACGCCGTCCATTGGCAGCCGCCTTCCCCGGCGTGGCACACCGTCACCGGTCCTCCGGTCGCCGAGAACGTGAAGGAGGTTTGGCCTCGCAGCAGGCTGATCCAGAGCGGGTCGTCGTCTGCTCGCAGAAAGTTCGAGGTCGAGACGCGGTCGGCGATCCTCCCGGTCGACGAGCCGGTGTAGTAGTAGGCGAGGATCTGTTCTGCCGACCTGCCGTCGAGTGCCTGGCCGAGCGCCCCGTACTGTGACATTCCGATGCCGTGACCCCAGCCGGCTCCCTCCATGGCGACCTCGCCGGGTGTCGGGGCCTGCTTCGCCCCTGCGTTCGGCACGACACCGACGGCGACCCCGAGGGCCAGCCAGGCCGCGGCGGCACGGAGGATCCATCGCCGATTCATCTCGGCGCCCCAGCGCAGACCGCCTCCGCCCATGACCACAAACGTACGCGGCGAGGTTGTTCAATGCCCGACGAGGCCGATATCATGAATGCTCGACGTGCGGCCAGGCGCGTCTCGATCTCTTTCCCGGATCCAATCGAACCTCGCTCGTCACAAGGAGCTTCAACGTGCCCGAATTGATCCAGCCCCACGGTGGAACGCTCGTCGACCTCGTCGTCGACGAGAGCAGGGCGGCGGCGCTCAAGGAGGGCTCCCGCGACTTCCCATCGTGGGACCTCACCGAGCGTCAGGTCTGCGACCTGGAGCTCCTCATGAACGGGGCGTTCTCGCCTTTGCGTGGCTTCCTGAACCAAGCCGACTACGACTCCGTGGTCGCCGGTATGCGCCTGGCGGATGGCACCTTGTGGTCGATGCCGATCACCCTCGACGTGACCGAGGAGATGGCGTCCACGCTCGAAGCTGGATCGACGCTGGCGCTGCGGGACAACGAGGGCGTGATGCTCGCCGTCATGACCGTCGAGGACGTATGGCGTCCCGACAGGGAGAAGGAAGCAGCGCAGGTGTTCGGCTCGACGAACGGCGAGCACCCGGGGATCGATCATCTCCTCAACAACACTCACCCGTTCTATGTCGGCGGGACTGTCGAGGGCCTTCAGCTTCCCGTCCACCATGATTTCCACGAGCTCAGGAAGACCCCGGCCGAGGTGAGAGCGGAATTCGTCGCCGAAGGATGGAACAAGGTGGTTGCGTTCCAGACGAGGAACCCGATGCACAGGGCCCACGTCGAGCTGACCATGCGTGCCGCAGACGAGACGGGGGCGAAGCTGCTGATCCACCCGGTCGTCGGCATGACCAAGCCGGGCGACGTCGACCACTACACCCGCGTCAGGGTCTACGAGGCGATCGCCCATCGCTACCCCGAGCACACCGCCGCGCTGTCGCTGCTCAACCTGGCGATGCGGATGGGCGGGCCACGCGAGGCTGTCTGGCACGCCATCATCCGCAAGAACCACGGCGTCACGCATCTCATCGTCGGACGCGATCACGCCGGGCCCGGCAGCGACTCGAGCGGTACCCCGTTCTACGGCCCGTACGACGCCCAAGACCTCGTGCGCGAGCACGAGGAGGAGCTCGGGGTCGCCATGGTGCCGTTCAAGATGATGGTCTACGTCCCCGACCAGGACATCTACCTGCCGATCGACGAGGTTCCCGACGGCATCGACACCCTGAGCATCTCGGGCACCCAGCTCCGCGAGAAGCTCGCCGACGGCAGCGACATCCCGGAGTGGTTCACGTATCCGGAGGTGGTCAGCGAGCTGCGTAGGACCCATCCACCGCTCAGCGAGCAGGGTTTCACCGTGTTCTTCACCGGTCTCTCCGGTTCCGGGAAGTCGACGATCGCCAATGCGCTCCTCGTCAAGCTGCTGCAGCGGGGCGGCCGCACCGTCTCGATGCTCGACGGCGACATCGTTCGTAAGAACCTCTCGAAGGGCCTCGGCTTCTCGAAGGAGGACAGGGACACGAACATCCTCCGCATCGGTTACGTTGCGTCCGAGATCACCAAGGCGGGCGGGATCGCCATCTGTGCCCCGATCGCGCCGTACGCATCGACCCGAGCCGAGAACCGCAGGGTCATCTCGGAGGTGGGTGGTTACATCCTCGTGTACGTTGCGACACCCCTCGAGGTGTGCGAGGAGCGCGACCGCAAGGGACTGTATGCCAAGGCGCGTGCCGGCATCATCAAGGAGTTCACCGGAATCTCGGACCCGTACGAGGAGCCGGAGGATGCCGACATCGTGATCCACACGACCGAGGTGGAACCGGAGACGGCCGCCGAGCGGATCATCGCCCTCCTCGTAGAGCGCGGGTACCTGACGGCAGGCGACTGATGGGGCGCCTCACGGCCGAGGACGACATCGCCAGGATCGAGGCGGCGCTCGATGGCGCCGCCGAGGCCCTCGCCCCGTTCACGCCCGGCGAGATCTCTGCTCGCATGAAACACGGAGACGATCCTGTCACCGCCGCCGATCTCGCCGTGGACGCCGTCCTTGGCGAGCTGCTGCCGCGCACCGGCGAAGGGTGGCTGTCGGAGGAGACCGCCGACGATCCCGCCAGGCTCGGGTGCCGCAGGGTTTGGGTCGTCGATCCGGTGGACGGCACCAGGGAGTTCGTCATGGGGATCCCGGAGTGGTGCGTATCGGTCGGCCTGGTCGTCGATGGGAGGCCGGTTGCCGGGGGAATACTCAACCTTGCCGCGGGCCACAGGATCGTTGGCTCCGTCGACGACGGCGTCACCCTCAACGGGCGTCCGGTTGCCGTGCAGCCGCGGCGATCGATCCTCGGGGCTCTCGTGCTCGCATCGAGGAGCGAGGTGAAGCGAGGAGAGTGGGAGGCGTTCTGGAAGTCGCCCGTCTCGATCCGCAACATGGGCTCAGTCGCCTACAAGCTCGGATGCGTGGGCGCCGGGCTGGCGGATGCGACGTGGACGCTCGTCCCCAAGCACGAGTGGGACGTCGCCGCCGGGGCGGCCCTCGTGGTGGCGTCCGGCGGAGAGGTCTTCGGGCTCGACTACGAGCCCGTCGTGTTCAACCAGCCGTCGCCGAAGCTGGCCGGCTTCATCGCCACGTCACCGGGCCTCGATGGGCCCGTCAAGGAGCTGCTGGCGGGCTTCGTCGGCTGAGTGGCTGCCGCCCGACGCTCCACTCGAGAGGAGCCCCCCTCGCGTGGCGTATCGAGAGAATGGAACCAAAATGACGCTCCCGCCGAATAGAGAGACGATGACGATCGAGCAGCCACGCAAGAGATCCCGCCTCAAGGTCATCGCCGTCGTCGGGCTCGTCGCCCTCGTGATCGGCGGCTACGGGCTCTACAGGTACTTCTCCGGCGACGCCCCGGACCCCGTGGACCTCGACCGGACGGTCGCGGCCGTCACCACGACCGTCGCCGATGGGTCGACGACGACGCCCGCCGATGGATCGGCGACGACGCTCGCCGATGGAGGCGTCGAAGGGAGCTGGACGGTCGACACCTCGATCGGCGACTTCGCCTTCGACGACGCCACCGCGTCGTTCGCCGGCTTCCGCGTCGACGAGGAGCTTGCCGGGATCGGCGCTGCCGAGGCGGTCGGCCGCACGCCCGAGGTGTCTGGTTCGATCGAGATCACCGGAACGACGCTGCAAGCCGCCACGATCGAGGCCGACCTCACCGCCATCGTCAGCAACGAGCCGCGACGTGAGGCCGCCATCCAGCGTGCCCTCGACACGTCGACCAATCCGCTGGCGACGTTCACGCTCACGTCACCCGTCGATTTCGGCGAGGCAGCCGCCACGGGCGCAAGGATCTCCGTCACCGCGGTCGGAGACCTCACCGTGAATGGGGTGACGAACCCTGTCGAGATCCCCATCGAGGCGCAGCTGGTCGAGGGCAACATCCTCGTGACGGGGTCGCTGCCCATCGTGTTCGCCGACTACGACGTCACCGCTCCCAGGGCGCCCATCGTCCTCTCCGTCGCCGACAACGGGACGCTCGAGTTCCAGCTCTGGTTGTCGTAGTCGTCGAGAGGCAGGTCGCTCAGCTCGTGACGGGCAGCCAGTTGCCTTCGCCGACGAGGCGGAGGTGGAGCAGCCCGGTCGAGGCCTGGTAGAACCACTTCGATCCGCCGCCGTCGAGCTGTCCGAGGCTCCCAGCCTCCTCACCCCACCACGACGGGATGCTGAACCCGGAGCGGACCGGGATCGCCAGCCGAGCCGCCTTCTTGCTGCCGGTCCCGGGCGAGACCCCGTTGACGTAGAGGTTGAAGCTGTCCGGGGTGCCCGTGAGCCACTCGACCTCGTGCTTCCTGTTGCCGACGATCGTGAAGAAGAGGCTGTTGGCGTCGCCCGATCCGTCGTAAGACTGGCGTTTGCCGTCCGCGCGCGTGACCCGGATCGGCCCCGGCGTCCCGTCGAGCCGGTACACCGAGATGCCGAAGTGGCTCAGGTCGCACTCGAATGCGTTCCAGGCGGGCCGGTTCGTGCAACCGCTCGTGTGCATCAACGAGCCCTTGACCACCAGCCGACTGCCGGGGTTGCCCGTCACCGAGCCATCCAGATCGGTGAACATGGTCGAGGCGTCGCCGTCCACATACGTCTCGACGTCGGGCAGGAGCACCTTCCGCGAGTTCACGAACTTGGCCTTCTGGACGGCGTTGGCGGGGCTGATCCAGAACTCGTCGGGGAACAGGCTCGTGAGGGCTCCTGCGTCGCGCAGCCCACTCGGCTCGAAGTTGGCGAACACCACGTTGTTGACGCGCATCGGGCCGTCGTAGAACGGGACGCCCCCGAGCTCGGCGTGCTCGTCCCATGGCAGCGGGAGGGAGCGCCCTCCCTTGCCCGTCGGCTCCCAGGATGCGGGCTGGCCCTTGTTGTTCGTCTCGGCGACGATGAGCGAGTCCTTCAGGAGCCCGACGTTGTCGCCGGACGGCCCCGACCGGATGTTGGCGAGGTAGACGCCTCGCCAGTTGTCGGCATAGACGGCGTTCTCGAACTTGGCGCCCGAGAACGTTCGGACCCACATGCCGTAGTGGCGGTTCTTGTACGAAGTGAAGTCGCGGAATACCGGCCGGACGTGCGGCGAGTCGTTGTCGCCGGGCACCTGGCGCGGGTTGTACCACGTCGTCTCGACGGTGCGGTCCGGTTGCTCTCCACCGTCCAGGTAGAGCCCGGTGAAGCCGTTGGAGTGGGCGGTGTTCCCGTCGAAGGTGTCGAGTGGAATCTGTCGCGGCCACATGTCGGGGTCGTAGCTCGGGCCCAGCGGGTGCTCGGGAAGGCCGCACCAGAAGCCGGCGAAGTCCCCGCCTGCGGCGACGTTGTCCTCGAACACGTTGTCCATGTTCGAGATCCAGTACACGGAGGCATCCGTGTCCGACGGGGTGAGGAGGTTCTGGGCCGCAGGCTCGCGGACGAGGGCGCCGAGGTTGCCGACCAGCTCGTTGCCCGTCTCTGCGGCGTCCTCGAGATAGAAGCCGTGTCCGAAGGTGTCGAAGCCGACGTTGTCGCGGAACCGCAGGTTGCGGACGGCGTGGAACGAGATGAAGCGGTTGAAGGCGTGCGAGGTCGCCGTTCTCCTCACATAGCTGTCCCTGGCATTGCCGAACAGGTGGAAGTGGAGTGGGTACCGGCCCAACCTGCCGGCCTGCCCCATCCGCTTGAAGGCCGCGTCCTCGATCCTGATGACGCTGCCCTGGAGGAACAGCCCATGCCCGCCGATGAGTGAGCTCTCGGAGTCGGCGTTGCCACGGACCGTGATGTTGCGGTCGAGGTTCCCGACTTCAGCGCACTCGCTCACCGACCGCTCCTTGTACGTCTCGGCTGCACCGCAGTAGTGCAAGTACTCGAGCGGCTCGTCGATCGTGACCCGGTTCCCGCTCTTGCCGATGATGGTGACCTCTTCGGCCTGCTCCGGGGCGAAGTCGGTCGAGACGACGACGATCGTGTCCCCGACCTTCCAATCGTTCGGCTCGAGGCGCAGCTCGGTTGCGCCTCGGGCGGCGGTGTGCGTCAGCCTCACCCACGAGACCTTCTCCTTGCCGTGCAGGTCGAGCCGGCCTCCGGCCACGGCAAGGAACTTGTCCCCGTAGCCGCCGACGCTCTTCGAGCCGTCCCCCTTGAGGGTGATCGTGACCTTCTTCGTGAACGGGTTCTTGTGGGTCCCGCACACGAAGGCGCCCGTCTCGGTGACGAGGATCCAGCGCGCCGTGATGTCGACCGACTTCGTACCGCACCTGACCTTCCCGTTGATCGTCAACGTCGCCAGGTCGAGGTCGGTGTCCAGGATCGCCGTCGTGCCCTTCGGGATCGTCACGTTGCCGGTAGTGGGGAAGGCATCCGACCAGTCGACGGTGGTGGCCGCCGACGCCGGTGTCGGGACGAGAATGGCGCCGATCGTCAAGGCGACGGCCAGGATCATGCGATGTCTCATGCGGCTCCTTGGGCGCGCCAACCGACACTGCGAAGGGGAGTGACTACGCAGAGTAGCCAGAAATGGGTCACATGAGAAGGAGTCGATCGACCCACTGCGCAGCCCCGGTCGAGTCAGCCCGGCGCGGCGGCCGAGGGTGGCGCAGTCGACAGGCGCACCACGAGGGCCGGCTGCAACTCGATCGATTGCGGCGGGTCGCCGTCTCCCCGTCCGTCGGCGATGAGGTCGAGCAGCACCTCGGCTGCGGCCGCTCCCATCTCCTGGTACGGCACCGCGATCGACGTGAGCGGGGGATCGACCCGGTCGATGAAGGCCATGTCGTTGTACCCGGTGACCGAGACGTCGCCGGGGACGGTCCGTCCCGAGGCCTCGAGGGCGTCGTAGCACCCGAGCGCGATCAGGTCGTTGGCGGCGACGATGGCAGTGAACGGCACGTCCCTCCCCAGCAACTCCTCGCAGGCCGCCCTGCCGGAGTCGATTCGGAAACCGTTCGCCTGCACGACGAGCGCTTCGTCGGCTGCGAGACCCTCGGCGGCCACCCAGGCGGCGAATGCCTGGCGGCGTGCCAGGCCGGTCGAGAGGTCGCTCGGTCCGGCGACATGGGCGATGCGCTCGTGCCCGAGTGCCACCAGGTGGCGCACGGCGAGCCCGATACCGGAGTTGTCGTCCCCGACGATCGACGGGAAGGCCTGACCGGGTGTGTGCCGATTCACTAGCACGGTGGGGATCTGCCTCTCCAGGAGGATCTCGGGCGCTTCGAAGTCGAGATGGGCGCTTGCGATGATCAACCCGTCGACCCGTCGCTCGGCCATGGCGGTCAGCAGCCAGTGCTCCTTCTCGCGATCACCGTCGTCGTCGACGATCATCAGCGAGTACCCGACGGCGGAGAGGGTCGCCTCGGCCCCGGCGTAGATCGGTGGGAACAACGGGTTCTTGACGTCCGGGATGGTCATCCCGATCGTCATGGTGCGGTTCGTGCGCAGCCCTCTGGCGAGCGGGTGCGGGCGATAGCCGAGTCGCTCGGCCACCTCGATCACCCTGCCGGCAGTGGCGACGTTGACGGCCGACCTGGTCGCCGGGTTGAGGGCTCGCGAGGCGGTCGACATGTGGACGCCCGCTTCGCGGGCGACGTCCTTGAGCGTGACCATGCTTGTCATGTGCCGCTCGTCATGTGCCGCTCGTCATGTGCCGCTTGTCATGTGCCGCTTGTCATGTGCCGCTTGTCATATGGCGTCGCTACCTTCCGTTCGTCCTGCTCGGCGGGACATGGGTGGGGTGCCGTGGTGTGCTCGACGTCACATGGGTGGCACCCCGGTCGCCGACCAGACAGATTTCCCCGGGCACGAGTGTACGAGTCTGGGCCGGGGGGCGCAGACCGTCGGGTGGCTCGGTGATCTCGACGTCCTTCCGAGGGGCGAGCGACCGCCCCGAGGGGGCGGTCGCTCGAGGAGGTCCCCGGGGGCCGGGCTGGTCGTGAGCGGCCCCCGGGGACTGCGGGAAGAGCTCATCCCGCTGGAGGACTCGAAACGTATCCGGCGCGGGTGACGCGAGGGTGAACCATCCGAGGCGGTGACGTGAACTCTGGCGCCTCTTCGGCGGGCTGCGCTCGCGGTCAAGGTCGGCGTCGAACGACTTTGCCCCCTCTGTTGCGTTCGATGGCTTCGACGAAGCGAACCTCGCGTGGTGCGGCTGTCATCGAGAGGCGGGCGCCGACGTGGTCGCGCAGCTCCTGCAGCGTCGGGAGGAGCTGCGGGTCGGCGGCGACCACCTCAGCGACGATGCGTTGTCCCCACTCCTCGTCCTCCTCGCCGATCACTGCCGCGTCGGCGACCAGGCCGTGCTCGACCAGAGCGTCCTCGACCATGGAGGGCGAGACCTTGATCCCTCCCGAGATGATGACGTCGTCGAGGCGACCGGTGATCTCGAGCCTCGTGCCGTCCCACGTCCCCGAGTCCCTCGTGCGGAGCCAGTCGCCGTCGAAGGCCGAAGCCGTTGCCGCCGGGTCACCTCGGTAGCCCGCCATGACCATCGGCCCCTTCACCTGCACCTCGCCGTCTCCGGCGATGCGCACTTCGGCGCCGTCGAGTGGCCGCCCGTCGAGGGCGAATCCTCCCCACGTCTCCGTCATGCCGTAGCTCGTGACGAGGCGGGCTCCGGCGCCGGCGGCGGCGCGGTGCAGCGTCCGCGAGAGCGGCGCCCCGCCGACGACGAGCGTCCCGAGGCGATCGAGCGGCACGTCTGCTTCGAACAGGCGATGGAGCATCGTGGGCACCAGCGAGACGACCGTGACCGATCCTCCGGCCGCTTCCCGCGCCACTGCCGCCACGTCGAAACCGTCGTGGACCGTGACCTTCGTCTCGGTGACGTATCCGCGTGCCACGATGGCGAGGCCCGCCACGCCGGACAGAGGCATGACGGCGAGCCACCCATCGGCGGCGTCGAGCCCGAGGGCGGTCGTGTATGCGCCCGCCATGTGGCGCACACCGCGCTCGGTGAGATCGACGGCCCGCCCCACCGTCGTCCCCGACGTGAGCACAACGGCGCACACTTCGTCTGCGGGGGCGTCGCCTTCGAGGTCGGTGACGCCTGAGGCGTCGACGAGGCGCGTCGGGCGGACGGCGGCGAGTGCGGCGGCCCTCACCTCGCCGGATGCGGCCCGATCGACGACGTGGACGGCATCCCCCGAGCGCCACACCGCGGCCACCTCGCGTGCCGCTGCAGGGGCGGCGAGGTCGATGGCGACGAGGTGCTTGGGCATGGGTGTCCTCGCAAGGCGATCCCCGGCCGGGATGCGGCCACTAGCCTAACCGTGGGAGCGATCACTCCCACGATTGAGGGGAACGAGGCTGAACCATGAGCGACAACCCGATACGCCCGGGTGCCGAGTGGGTGCCTGAGGGTCGGTGGACCGACATCAGGTATGAGCTGGCCGACGTCGGGCCGGAGGGCCGCATCGCCAAGATCACCATCAACCGTCCGGAGGTGCGCAACGCGTTTCGGCCGCAGACGCTCTTCGAGATGCGCGACGCCTTCGAGCTTGCCCGTGACGACTCCTCCGTCGGTGTGATCGTCCTGACCGGTGAAGGCCCCCTCGCCTTCTGCTCCGGCGGCGACCAGCGGATCCGTGGCGACGACGGCTACCGGGACGACAAGGGAATCGGGCGTCTCAACGTCCTCGACCTCCAGATCCAGATTCGCAGACTGCCCAAGCCGGTCGTGGCGATGGTCGCCGGCTACGCCATCGGCGGAGGACACGTCCTCCACATCGTGTGCGACCTCACCATCGCCGCCGACAATGCCATCTTCGGACAGACGGGCCCGAAGGTTGGCTCGTTCGACGGTGGGTACGGATCGGGGCTGCTCGCCAGGAGCATCGGCCAGAAGCGGGCGCGGGAGATCTGGTACCTCTGCCGTCAGTACTCGGCCGCCGAGGCGTACGAGATGGGGATGGTGAACACGGTCGTCCCGATCGCACGGCTCGAGGAGGAGACGGTTGGGTGGTGCCGCGAGATGCTCACCATGAGCCCGCTCGCCCTGCGCATGCTGAAGGCGTCGATGAACGCAGCCGACGACGGTCTCGCCGGCATCCAACAGCTCGCCGGCGACGCCACGTTGCTCTACTACCTGAGCGACGAGGCCCAGGAGGGGCGCGACGCTTACGTCGAGAAGCGCCGCCCCGAGTTCGAGCGGTTCCCCAAGCGGCCGTGAGCGACTTGCGGATCGTGCGCCTGCGCATCCCGCTCACTACGCCGGTGCGCGGGGTGACGGCCCGCGACGTCACGCTGGTACACGGTCCGCATGGCTGGGGGGAGTCCTCCCCCTTCCCCGGCATCGGGGTCTCGAGGGCGTCGTGCGATCGAGCGGCCCGCCAGGCCGGCGAGCGGGCCATGCCGCCGGCGCGCCGGGTCGCCGTCGAGGTGAACGCCCTGATCGTCGACACGTCGCCGGTGGCGGCGGCTGCCGCTGCCGAGGCTGCCGTTGCCGCCGGCCACCGCGTCCTCAAGCTGAAGGTCGGAGACGACCAGGACGTGGCTCGGGTCGCCGCGGTCAGGCGCGCCGTCGGCGATGCACCGGCGCTGCGGATCGACGCCAATGGGGCGTGGACCGTTCCCGAGGCGATCGAGCGGATCGGGCGGCTCGCCGAGGTGGGCATCGAGCTCTGCGAGGAGCCGGTCGGCGGCCTCGAGCGCATGGCACGGCTGCGCGCCGGCGTCGAGGTCCCGATCGCCGCCGACGAGTCCGTGCGGTCGCTGGGAGACGCTCGCCGCCTCGCCGAGCTGGGCGCAGCCGACGTCCTGGTTCTCAAGGTGCAGGCGTGCGGCGGCGTCTGGCCCGCCTTGGAGTGGGCGGGCGCGGCGGGGGTCCCCGTGGTCGTGACGTCGATGATCGAGACGTCGGTCGGCCTCGCCATGGGCCTGGCGCTGGCGGCGGCGTTGCCCGACCTGCCGTACGCCAGCGGGCTGGGCACCGCACGCCTACTCGAGCGGGACGTTGTCGCCGAGCCGCTGGTTCCCGTCGCAGGGATGCTCGACGTGCGGAGGCCGGAGCCGGACGAGGCGCTGCTGCTGACTCACTCGGTGCCAGAGTGACGGATCATGAACGCTGCGATCGACTCGGCCAGGGACTCGGGAAGCTCGAGAGGCACCGCATGACCGGCGCCGGGTACGACGTCGAGCTCGGCGTTCATGCCGATGCAGGCGAGCATCTCGGCCGCCATCGCCATGTGCGGCTCGTCGAGCCCGCCGGCAACGAGCAGAACGGGCATTTCGAGAGAGCCGAGCTCATCCCAGAGCGGCGGTTGCGCTCCCCTGCCGAGGATGCGGAGCTGGGAGGCGATCTCGGCCGTCGACTCGAGCCGTGCCGTGCGGCCCACGGCCGGGTCGAGCGTCGCCAAGACGGGCTGGGCGAGCCACCGATCCAAGAAGGCGTTGCGGTCGTGCCGCTCGATCCAATCGGCGAGCGCCTCGTCGTCGATCTGGCGCCTTCTCCTCTCGGCGTGGTCGGCGATGCCGGGCGACGCCGAGACGAGGATGAGTCCCGTCACCGGTTCCGGGTTCAGCAAGGCGGCGCACAACGCAAGCCTGCCGCCCATCGAATACCCGGCGTAGAAGCCGGGTCCGCCCCGCTCGACGAGGTCGGCCGCCGTGTCCTCGAAGGTGCCGCCGGTCTCGATGTCGAGGGCGGTCACGGACAGGTGGGGAGGCAGCGAGGCCGCCACCCTGTCCCACGCCTCTGCGGTCTGGCTGAAGCCCGGTATCAGCACGAGTCTCACGGGACCATCGTATGAGCGCCCAGCAGTCACGGTTCGTCCGGACGCTGGTCGACGAGTTCGTGCGGTCTGGCATCGAGCACGCCGTCATCGCCCCGGGCTCGAGGTCGACACCGCTCGTCATGGCTCTCGCCGAGCGCATGACGGTTCATGTGTTCCACGACGAGAGGTCCGCCGCCTTCTTCGCGTTGGGGCTCGGGCGGGGGACCGGGATGCCGGCGGTCCTCGTTTCGACGAGCGGCACGGCGGTCGCCAACTTCCACCCTGCCGTCGTCGAGGCCGACGCATCCAACGTCCCGGTCGTGGTGTGCACCGCCGATCGTCCCCCGGAACTGATCGATACGGGCGCCAACCAGGCGATCGACCAGCACCGCATCTACGGCGGCGCGGTGCGTTGGTTCTTCGATCCCGGGGTAGCCGGCGAGTTCCACGAGGCGGAGCGCTTCTGGCGCTCGCTCGCCTGCCGGGCTCTCGCCGAATCGACCGGGTGGCCCCCCGGCCCCGTGCACCTCAACCTCCCGTTTCGCGAGCCCCTCCTCCTCGACGACCAGGAGGCGGCGGTTCTCGGAGGGCGCCGAGGTGCGGTGCCATGGACGACGGCGCGCCGGACGACGGGCGTGCCGGATCTCAGCGAGGTCATCGAGGCAGTTCGTAGCTACGACCAGGGGATCGTCATCGTTGGACAGTCGCCGGGCGTCTCGGCCGAGACCCTGCTCCGGTTTGCGACGGCGGCCGGGTGTCCCGTCCTCGCCGACCCGCTGTCGGGGCTTCGGGTCGAGGGGACCATCTCGACGTACGACGCGCTGCTGCGTTCCGAGGAGTGGGCGGCCCATCACTATCCGTACCCCGTGATCCGGGTCGGGCGTCCGCCCACGTCGAAGCTCCTCGGAGAGTGGACCCGGCACGTCGACCCGCAGTTCGTCGTCACCCCCGAACTGACGTGGGAAGACCCTCACCGGTCGGTGAACATCCACATCGTCGGCTCACCCGAGGCGATCCTGCTCGAGGCGACGGATCGGCTCTCCGAGATCCCGGCCGTCGCCGACCGTCGATCGGAGTGGCTGACGGCCTGGTCGACGAGCGATGCCAAGGCACGGGCCGTCGTCGACGGATTCTGTGACGATGCGGACGTTCACTTCGAGGGGGCCGTCGCCAGGGACGTCGCAGCCGTCGTTCCCCAGGAGGCCCTCCTCTTCGTGGGGTCGTCGATGCCGGTTCGCGACCTCGAGACGTTCGCGGCTCCTCCGGTGACGGGCCTGATCGGCGCCAACCGGGGGGCGAGCGGCATCGACGGGACGGTAGGGACGGCGCTGGGGATGGCGACCGGGCTCGGCGTGCCCGTCGTGTGCCTCCTCGGCGACATCGCCTTCCTGCACGACAGCAACTCTCTCATCGGCCTCGCCGATCGCGGGCTGGAGGCGACGTTCGTCGTCGTCGACAACGACGGAGGAGGGATCTTCCACTTCCTGCCACAGGTGAACCACCGCGACTTCGAGCGGCTCTTCGCCACGCCCCATGGCGTCGACACGGCAGCCGTCGCCGAGGCTTTCGGGCTCGAGGTCGAGCGGCCGGCGCCAGGCGGCGTCGGTGACGCCGTTGCCGAATCGATGCGGCGTGGCGGCTCGAGGGTGCTCATCGTTCCAACGGAGCGAGCAGACAACGCGGCCCGCCACCGGGCCGTCATGGCTGCGGTGTCCGAGGCGATCTGGCCGTGACGCGGCGCCGCCAGGTCGCGTGACCAGGCGGCGCGGAACACTCGGGAGAGGGGTCAGGCCTTGACTGCCTGCGCCTCGATCTCGATGTGGACGGTCTTGCCGACGAGCCAGCCACCGGTCTCGAGGGGCTGGTTCCACGTGAGGCCCCATTCATCCCTGTCGATCGACGTGGTGGCACTGAAGGCGGCCTTCTCGGTGCCCCACGGGTCCGTGACGAGACCGAGATACTCCACGTCGAGCGTCACCGGCCGGGTCAGGTCGCGGATGGTCAGCTCGCCCTCCATGTCGTAGCCGTCGCCCTTCGCCCTGATCGCAGTCGACCTGAACGCCAGCGTCGGGTAGGTGGCGGCGTCGAGGAAGTCCCCGGAGCGGAGGTGAGCGTCGCGATCGGGAGCGCCGGTGTCGATGGACGCCGCGTCGATCGACACTTCGACCACCGAACCCGTCGGGTCGTCGGCGACGTCGATCTTGCCGTCGAATGCCTTGAACGACCCGCGGACCTTGGCCGCCATGAGGTGGCGGACCGCGAACCCCACGTGGGTGTGGGCCGGGTCGAGCGTCCAGGTGCCGGCTTGCGGCGTCGAGGTGCGCATGGTGGATGCAGTCATGATTGACTCCTTTCATTGCAGAAGCAATATCTGAGTAAGCAGAGACTGTACGCGCAATTATCTGACAAGTCAAACAATTGCCGGTATCATTGCCGGATGGTCACCCGGTTCGACGTCACGACAGACGAGCGCATCGCCGCCTTCGGCGCCCTCGTCGACGCCTACCGCAGGCTGCAACGCGTCTTCGACCACACGTTGCGCGAAGAGCACGGCATGTCGAGCGTCTGGTTCGAGGCCCTGCTGCGTTTGGCCCGCTCGGACGAGCGGCGCTTGTCGATGTCCGAGCTCGCCGACCAGATGGTGCTCACGTCGGGCGGGGTGACCCGCCTCGTCGACCGCCTCGTCGAGGCCGGGACCGTCGAGAGGGTGCAATGCCCGACGGACCGCAGGGTGCTCTGGGCGCGGCTCACCGAACGGGGGCTGGAAGTCGTGACCGAGGCCGCTGCCAGGCACGTCGTCGACGTCGAGCGGCACTACACCGGCGAGATGTCGATCGAGGAGCTCGAGCAGGTCACCCGGGTCCTCGATCGTCTGGCGGGCAGCTGCGAGGGCCCGGCTCAGACGAGCACGTCGAGCATGGCGACGAGCTTGGACTCGGTTTCGTCCCACTCGTCGTCGGGGTCCGAGCCGGCGACGATCCCGCACCCGGCGTAGAGGATCGCCCCATCTGGGCGGATCGTTGCGCACCGCAGCGCCACCGCGAATTCGCCGTCGCCGGCGGCGTCCAGCCATCCGACCGGACCGGCGTAACGACCACGCGGGCTCGGCTCCAGCTTCTCGATGAGGCCGAGCGCCTCCTCGAGGGGCGTTCCACCGACGGCCGGGGTGGGGTGGAGCGCCATGGCGAGGTCGAGGGCGGTCACCGAGCCGTCGACGAGCCGTCCTCGAACCTCGGCCCCGAGGTGGGCGACGTTGCCGGCGAGCATCGGAGTCGACGGACCGACCGTCAGATCCGAGCAACGACCTCCGAGCGTGGTGGCGATGGCGAGCACGACCACCTCGAACTCGTGCAGCAGCTTCGGCGTGGCGAGCAGCGATCGGGCCTCGCCGACCGCGACCGTGCCCGCCATCGGCACGGACAGAACCCGGTCGCCGTCCCGTGACACGAGCAGCTCGGGGGTGGCGCCGACGAAGCCGCCGTCTGCGTAGACCCAGGCGTCGGGACGGGCCGCCGCGATGCGGCGAATCACGGATGGCACGTCGAGCTCGGACCCGGGCTGCACGACGACCCTGCGCGACAGCACCACCTTCTCGACTTCGCCGGAGGCGATCCGAGCCAGGATGGCGTTGACCGCCTCGGTCCACTCCGCCCTGTCGAGCAGGTGGGTCGGCACCTCGGGTGGAGCGGGCTCCTCGTGATCGCCGGCACCCCCGGTGACGATCGTCTCCCAGGCGCCGTCGGCGTCGACGCCGAGCACCCGCTGCGGGATGCGCATGCGGCCGGCTCTCCCATCGAAAGGCAGGGCTCCGACGGCGAGCGGTCCCGTCGCCCTGCGGCGCACGTCGTCGTCGACCTCGATCGCCGCCAGGGCGTCGGCCGCCTCGGCGACGGACACGTCGGCGGCCCACCCGGACGCCACGATCCCTCTGCCGTTGCGCTTGAAGACGAAGTCGCCGGGCGAGATCCCGGCGAGCAGCTCGGCCCCGTCGGGCAGTGGACGCGTCGTGGCTCGCAGAGTCACGCCGTCTGCTCCCGCGGGGCGTCCAATTCCTGCAACTTGGCCGTCGCCAGCTCGAGGAGCACCCGTCCGAAGTGGTGGCTCACGAGCGAGGTGACCGCAGGGAACAGCTCCTCGAAGGCGGCGACCAGCCGGCGCGCCTTCTCGTCTGCGGAGCCGTCCGAGTCACGGATCGGACGGCGGACGTGGCGGTCGAACATGTCGACCGCCTCCTCGGCGACCTCGAGGGTCGCCTCGTGGTGGCGCCTGGCGAGCCGGAGCAACTCGTCGAGCGGCAGGCCCACCTCGAGGAGGGTCACCCCTGTGGCGACGAGGTCGGCGTCGGCCACTGCGTAAGACGTCGTCGACCCCGCAACACCGCCGATCAGATTCGCCGCCGCCAGCGCCTCGATCACCTGGCTCGGAACCCCGGTTCGTTCCTCCAGCTCCTCCCGGGTGAGGCGGGCCCCTTCGAGCTTGTCCTCCCTGCCGGCGACGGCGACCGCCAGGAGGGTGTCGGTCGCCGAGACGTCGTCGTCGAGGAGCCTCCCGATCATGCCGAGCGAGAGGCCGTCGTCCTGCAGCGCCCGGATGCGCTCGACCCTGGTGCGGTGGCGCTCGTCGTACCAGGCGATGCGGCCCTCCCGGTGCGGGGGAGCCAGCAGCCTCCTCTTCTGGTAGAAGCGGATCGTGGCGACCGTCAGCCCCGTGAGCTCCGCCAGCTCCTCGACGCGCCAACGTTGTGAGTGCATGCTCCCATTGTAGGAGTGATCACTCCCAAGGTCTACGAGGAGCCGCTCAGGCCTCGCAGCTGACGGCCACCTCGATCGAGATACAGGTGTCGGTGCCGCCGCCTCCGTCGCCCGTGTCCGTGCCGCCGCCTCCGTCGAGGGTGTCGTCACCCCCGAGGCCGAACAGGATGTCGTCGCCTCCCGCTCCCGTCAGGGTGTTGCTGCCATCGTCGCCGGTCAGCGTGTCGACGTCGGCGGTTCCGGTGGCGTGCTCGACGTTGGTCAAGGTGTCCGTCCCGTTGCCCGTGGCAGTCCCGCCGTCGAGGTCGACGACGACGCCCGCCGCCGCCGAGGCGTGCAGGACGGTGTCCTCGCCGCCGCCGCCGTCGATCGAGTCGTTGCCGGTCCCGCCGTCGAGGAGGTCGGCGTCGGCCCCGCCGTCGATCGTGTCCGCCCCCGCCATGCCATTGATCGTGTCTGCGCCCCCGGCGCCGGCGAGCGAGTTGTCGCCGCCGTCGCCCGTGATCGTGTCCCCCTGCGGGGATCCGGTGACGTTCTCGACGTTGGCGAGCGTGTCGTTGCCCTCTCCACTGGCCGTTCCTGCGTCCAGGTCGACGGTCACCCCGGACCCGGCGCCTGCGAAGGCCACCGTGTCGGTGCCGCCGCCGCCGTCGACCGAGTCGGCGGCGCTCCCCGGCGTGATGGCGTCGTCGTCGGCGCCGCCGTTCAGCGTGTCGTCCCCGCCCCCGCCGTCGATCGTGTCCGCCCCCGCCATGCCGTTGATCGTGTCTGCGCCGCCGGCACCCGCCAGCGTGTCGCCGCCGTCGCCGCCGTCGATGACGTTGTCGGAGTCGTCGCCGGTGATGATGTCTGCCTGGGGCGACCCGGTGACGTTCTCGATGCCGGTCAGGCCGTCCTCGTCGGTTCCGTCGTCACCGGTTCCGGCCACCAGGTCGACCGTCAGCCCCGCGGCGAAGCCGGAGTAGTCGATGGTGTCGGCGCCGCTGCCCCCGTCGATGGCGTCGGCGCCCCCACCCCCGTCGATCGTGTCGTCGCCCGCACCCCCGTCGATGGTGTCGGCGTCGGCGCCCCCGCTGATCGTGTCGGCGTCGGCGCCGCCGCTGATGGTGTCGGCGCCGCTGCCTCCCGTGATCGTGTCGTCGCCTCCGCCCCCGCTGAGCACGTTGGGGCTTGCGTTGCCGCTGATCGTGTCGGCGCTCGGGGACCCGATGACGTTGGCGAACCCGCTGATGGTGTCGGTACCGTCGCCCGTGGCGGGGCTGGCGCCGACGTCGACGGTCACGCCTCCCCCCGAGGTCGAGTAGTCGAGCGTGTTCGTGCCGGCTCCGCCCGTGAGGGTGTCGTCGCCCGACCCGCCGTTGATGGTGTCGTCGCCGCCCTGCCCGTCGAGCACGTCGTCGCCGGCGTTCCCGGTGATGGTGTCGTCGCCCCCGCTCCCGGCGATGGCGTTGGCGCCGGCATTCCCGGTGAGGGTGTCGTTGAACGTGCTGCCGTTGATGTTCTCGATCCCGCCCAGGGAGTCCGAGCCGTGGCCCGAGGCGGTGCCGGCAGCCAGGGACACAGTCACCGGTCCCGTCGCCGCGCTGTAGTCGACGACGTCGACGCCCCCGCCTCCGGTGAGCGTGTTGTCGGCGGTGCTCGAGTAGAACGAGTCGGCGCTGGCGCTGCCCACCGCGCTCTCCACCGACGTGAGGGTGTCGACGCTCGAGCCGTCGTCGGCCGTGCCCGCGTCGAGGTTGATCACCACCCCGGAGGCGCTGCCGGAGAAGTCGACGGTATCGGAGCCGCCGCCCCCGTCGATGGCGTCGGCGCCGCCGTCGGCGACGAACGTGTCGGCGCCGCCGCCTCCCTCCAGCGCGTTGACGCCTGCGGAGCCGGTGATCGTGTCGGCGCTCGCCGATCCGGTGGCGTTCTCGACGTTGGCGAGGGTGTCGGAGCCTTCGCCCGACACGGTCCCCGCCCCGAGATCGATGGTGAGGCCGGCGGCCGCCGCCGATCCGTCGAAGGTGTCGGTTCCGGTGCCCCCGTCGATGGTGTCGTCGCCTGCGCCGCCGGCGAGCGTGTCGTCGCCCGGCCCGCCGTCGATCGTGTCGTTCCCGCCGCCGCCCGACACGACGTCGTCGCCCCCGGCGCCGGCGATGACGTTGGCGCTCCCGTTCCCCGTCAGGGTGTCGCCGCCCGGGGTGCCGGTCACGTTCTCGACGCCGGTGACCGTATCGGTGCCGTTGCCGGTGGTGACGCCGGCGCCGAGGTCCACGGTGACGGCGGCTGCCGTCGTGAAGGTCAGCGTGTCGGTGTCGCCTCCACCGATGATCACGTCGTTCCCGGGGCCGCCGTCGAGGGTGTCGCTGCCGCCTCCGCCGTCGAGGACGTCTCCGCCCCCTCCGCCGAAGATGATGTCGGCGCCCCCGCTCCCGCTGAGCGAGTTGGCGCCGCCACTGCCGGTGATCGTGTCGGCGCCCGGGGAGCCGAGCACCGACTCGATGCTCACGAGCGCGTCGGCGTCCCCCGGGGCAGTCGCAGTGCCCGCCGAGAGGTCGATGGTCACCGGGCCGGCGACGTCGGTGTAGCTCACGACGTCGACTCCGCCGCCTCCGTCGACGGAGTCGTCACCCGTATCGGGACGGAGCAGGTCGTCGCCCCCGCCGCCGAGGAGGGTGTCGTCCCCGGCACCTCCGTCGAGCGTGTCGTCCCCGGCGCCGCCCCGAAGCTCGTTCGACGAATTCCCCCCCGTGATCGAGTCGTTGCCCGCCCCGCCGATCACCCGCTCGACGTTGACGACCGTTGCCGGCTCGTCGAGGAGGTTGGCGTTCCCGCTCCCGAGATTGACCGTGATCCGGGCAGTGGCTGCCGAGGCGTCGAGGGTGTCGGTCGCCGAACCGCCGTTGTGGTCGTCGCCGCCCGCCGAGACGATGAAGGTGTCCGCCCCTCCGTTGCCGTTGAGCGTGTCGGTCCCGGCGCCACCGTCGAGCTCGTCGGCGCCGACTCCGCCGTTGAGCACGTCGCCACCTCCGGCGCCGCGCAGCGTGTCGTCGCCTGCGTCGCCGGCGACCGTGTCGGCCCCGCCACCGCCGTTGAGCACGTCGTCGTCGTCCCCTCCGGCGAGGTTGTCCTTCCCGGCGCCGCCGTCGAGGTCGTCGTCCCCGGGGCCGCCGGAGATCGTGTCGGCCCCTCCGCCCCCTGCCAGGACGTCTCGGCCGTCCGAGCCGGTGATGGTGTCGCCGCCCGGGCCGCCGGTGATGGTGTCGTTGCCCGTTCCGCCGTTGAGTGTGTCGGTGCCCTTGGCTCCGTCGATGGTGTCGTTGCCGTTCCCCCCGAACAGCTGATCGTTGCCCCCTCCGCCGCCGATCGTGTCGTTGCCGTCATCGCCGAACACCAGGTCGTCGCCGCCGCCGCCCCCGATGTCGTCGTGGCCGGCCCCGCCGATCAGGGTGTCGTCGCCTCCGCCGCCCGACAAGACGTCGCCTCCGGACTTGCCTTCGATCAGGTCGACTCCGGCGCCGCCGAGGAGCTGGTCGGGGCCGCTCCCGCCGCTCAGCGCGTCGTCGTCGTCGCCTCCGTCGAGCACGTCGGCTTTGCCCCCGCCGTCCAGCTCGTCGTCGCCGGGGCCGCCCGTGAGGTCGTCTCGGCCGCCTCCGCCTGCGAGGACGTCGCTGCCCTTACCGCCTGCCAGTTCGTCGTTGCCGGGACCGCCGCGCAGGTCGTCGCTACCGGCGCCGCCCTGGAGCGTGTCGTTGCCGTCGTCGCCGACGAGCAGGTCGCGGCCTCCTCCGCCGAGGAGGGTGTCGGCCCCCGGGCCGCCGCAGATGACGTCGTTTCCGCCGCGACCGTCGATCGTGTCGTCGCCCCCCCGGCCGACGATGACATCGTCGCCGTTGGTCCCGTCGATCGTGTCGTCGCCGGGGGTCCCACTGATCGTCGCCGGCAGTCCGTTGCAGGTGGCGAGGGCGTTGGCGGCCTGTGTCGGCGTGTCGGACAGTGAGAGCCCGATTGGGAAGGCGAGAACCAGCACCACGGCGAGCAGTGAGCGACGGCTCATGGAGGCGAAGGCTACACCCGCGTCGCGACCTCTCTCACTCGCCGGTGGGGCTCACGCCTCGCAGCTGAACGGCGTCTCGATGCTGATGCAGGTGTCGGTCCCGGGGCCGCCGTCGCCGATGTCGGTGCCCGTCCCGCCGTTGAGCGTGTCGTTCCCGAGGCCCGCCGTCAGCGTGTCGTCCCCGCCGGCCCCGACGAGGGTGTCGTTGCCTTCGTCCCCGGTGAGCTGGTTGGGACCCCCGTCACCGGTGATCGAATCGTCGTAGAACGAGCCGTAGACGTCCTCGATGTTGGCGAGGGTGTCCGAGCCGTCGCCGGTTGCGGTGCCGTTCGGGAGGTTGACGGTGACGCCTCCCGGAGCCGACTGGAAGAAGGCGAGGTCCTGGTCGGCGCCGCCGTCCATGTCGTCGTCCCCGCCACGACCGATGAGGGAGTCGAGTCCGCCGCGGCCGGCGAGCGTGTCGTCGCCCGCTCCACCGTCGAGTTGGTTGTTGTTGCCGTCACCCCGGATCACGTCGTCGAAGTCGCTGCCGATGATGCTCTCGATGCCGCTGAGGAGGTCGTTGCCGTGCCCGGTGGCGGTCCCGGCCGCCAGGTCGACCGTCACGCCGCCGGCGGCATTGACGTAGGTGACCTTGTCGGCACTTCCGCCACGACCGGTGAACTCGTTGTCGCTCGCCGAGCTGACGAAGAGGTCGTTGAAGTCGGTGCCGATCACGTTCTCGATGTTGGAAACGGTCTCGATCCCGTCACCGGTCACGAGCCCGGTCGTCAGGTCGACGTTGATCCCCGTGTCGAGATCCGAGTAATCGACCGTGTCGACGCCGGTCCCGCCGTCTGTCTCGTCGGTGCCCGTGCCCGGCCGCAGCGTGTCGGCGCCCCCGCCTCCGTCGAGCGTGTCGTCGTCGGCTCCGCCGTCGAGGCTGTCGGCGCCTCCGCCGCCCATCAGGTCGTCGTTCCCGGGCCCGCCGGTCACCTCGTCGGCCTTGCCCCCGCCGCTGGCGGAGTCGTTGCCGGCCCCTCCGTCGAGCACGTCGGCACCGCCGGCGCCGATGAGGGTGTCACCGCCCCCCTTCCCTTCGAGTGTGTCGCCGCCGGACTTGCCGTCCAGCGTGTCGGCGCCCTTGCCGCCGATCAGGTGGTCGGCGCCGGGACCGCCGACGAGCGTGTCCTTGCCGCTTCCGCCGTCGAGGGTGTCCTTGCCGCTCCCGCCGCACAGGGTGTCGTTGCCGCCCTTGCCTCTGATGTCGTCCCGTCCGTCGAGGCCGACGATCACGTCGTTGCCCGGAGTGCCGACGAGCACGTCGTCGCCCGCCGTGCCCGTGATGGTGGCGGCGAGCCCGTTGCACGTCTCGGCTGCCGTGGCCGCCGTGGTGGGGACGAGGGTGACGGCGACGAGGGCGGCACCGGCGAGCAGGGAACGAAGGCGGGGAGTCATCGTGCCGTCATCGGAAATTCGGCCAGATCCCTTGAGCGCTCACCGGCTCACGGCCTTGCGGTACTGGCGCACGGCCAGTGGGATGAAGATCGCCAGGATCACGGCGATCCACAACAGCGATGCCCACACGGCATTGCGGAGGGGCCAGACGTCGGGGGGCGGGAAGGCCGGGTTGGTGTTGCCGAACAGCTGGCGGACCGCCTGGGTGACGGCCGAGACCGGGTTCCATTGGGCGATCGGCTTCAAGGGCCCGGGCAGGTTGTCCGTTGCGACGAACGTGTTGGCGATGAACGTGAGCGGGAAGATGGCGATGAAGCTGGCGTTGTTGAACACCTCGGGGCTGCGCACCGTGAGCCCGAGCGTGGCCATCACCCACGAGATGGCGTAGGCGAACAGCAGCAGCAGGACGAATCCGCCGAGGACCTCGAGGAGCGACGAGTGGACCCGCCACCCGACGATGAGCCCCGTGACGGCCATCACGACCACCACGAGTGCGTTGTTGACCACGTCGCTCGTCGTCCGACCGACGAGCACCGCCGACCGGGCGATCGGGAGGGAGCGGAATCGGTCGACGATGCCTTTCTGGATGTCGAGCGCCAACCCGGATCCGGTGATCGTCGCCCCGAAGAGCATCGTCTGGGCGAAGATCCCCGCCATGAGGAACTCCCGGTACGAGACCCCCGGGATCTCGATGGCGCTGCCGAAGACGTAGGCGAAGAGAAGCACGAACATGATCGGCGAGATCGTCGAGAACACCAGGAGATCGGGCACCCGCTTGATCTTGATGAGGTTGCGCTTGGCGACCACCGCCCCGTCCGAGATCGCCTGACTGAACGTCGTCATCGTGCTACCTCCTCGACCGCGTCGACTTCGATGGTGGCGTGACCTGTGAGCGCCAGAAACACGTCGTCCAGGGTGGGGCGGCGCAGGCCGATGTCCGCCACGGTGAGGGAGGCGGCGTCGAGGCGACGCAACGCTTCCATCATCGCCTTCGAGCCATCGTCGACGGGAACGGTCAAGGTCCTCGTCATTTGATCGACCGAGATGTCGCCGTTGCCGATGTGCGACAGCTGCTCGATGGCGATGTCGAGGTCGGCGGCGTTGGCGACGCTCATCTCGAGGCGCTCGCCTCCCACCTGGGCCTTCAGCTCGTCAGACGTGCCTTTGGCGATGACCCGGCCGTGGTCGATCACCGCGATCTCGTCTGCGAGACGGTCCGCCTCTTCGAGGTACTGGGTGGTGAGCAGCAGCGTGCTGCCCTCGGCGACCAGCTCGCCGATCACGTCCCACATCTCGAGGCGGCCCCGCGGGTCGAGCCCGGTCGTCGGTTCGTCCAGGAAGAGGACCTGGGGCTTGATGACCAAGGACGCCGCCAGGTCGAGCCGGCGCCGCATGCCGCCCGAGTAGCCCTTGACCGGCCGGTTGGCGGCATCGGCGAGGTCGAAGCGCTCGAGCAGCTCTCTGGCCCTCGCCTTGCTCGCCGTTGCCCCGAGGTGGTACAGCCGGCCGACCATGTCGAGGTTCTCGAGCCCCGTGAGGTCGTCGTCGACGGCGGCATACTGGCCGGAGGTCCCCATCACCTTGCGCAGGGCGGTTGCGTCGCGAACCACGTCGTATCCGGCAACAGTGGCGGAGCCGCTGTCCGCCCGAAGGAGCGTCGTGAGGACGCGGACGGCGGTCGTCTTCCCCGCCCCGTTGGGCCCGAGCAAGCCCATGACGGTGCCCTAGGGTACGGCCAGGTCGAAGCCGTCGAGGGCGACCACGTCTTTGTAGCGCTTCACGAGCCCCTCGGCGGCGATGGCTGTTCTCATCGGAATGCCTCCCATTCGACTGAGGGAGGAGGCTACCTGTGGGGTGTGACAAGTTCGGCGCCCGCCTCAGGGTTGCGGGTAGTCCTCGTTCTCCCACACCAGCAAGGTGGCGATGCCGCCCCCGGCGGTCCCGTCGACGTAGCCGGGCAGCAGGCCGCGCACCGCGAAGCCGGACTCGAGCTGAAACGTGAGCGTCGGATCGTGGCGCCGCCCGGCGACCACGTCGGCGATGTATTCCTCGGCGGTGAGGTCGTCCTCGACCTCCTGGTAGCCGGGGATCATCCCGCCCGCCACCATGCCACGCCGGTTGAGGCGCCTCACCATCTCCTTGCGCCTCCGGTAGAACTCGCCGCCGATCCCGCGCCCGCGCGCCTCGGGATGAACCGAGATGCTCAGCCCGTAGTACCAGTCGCCGTCCGGATCGTGCATCTCGGGCTCGGAGACCTCGACGAGCCTGTGCCGGGGATGCTCGAAGTCGAAGTCCATGAGCCAGCCGATGGCGAAGCCGACGAGGCGGCCGTCTTGCTCGGCGGCGAACGCACCTTCGGGGAAGATGCGCACGTGCGCCATCGCATCGTCGGCCCTGAGGCGCATGTCGGCGGCGAGGTGCGGGAAGCACACCGCTTCGAGCTGCTGTGCCTCGCTGGCGTCCTCGAGCCGCAACGGCCGGTACAGCACGGTCATCGTCGCAACACCTTCCAGACGAGCTCTGCCTCGGGCGCCGGGCGATCTCGGCGTTGCTCCCTCCCGTCCGCCAGCTCGAGCAACTTGGCGCCCATTCTTATCCCTGCCCACCGGAAGGGCTCGACCGGCCAGCGCCGTGAACGCCGTCTGATCCATGGCAGGGTCGTGACCTCGTCGCCGGTCTCGGCGATGAGATGGGCGACGCACCGGCCCGCCAGGTTGGCGGCGCCGACCCCCTCGCCGATGTAGCCGCCCGGCCGGTAGATGCCGCTCGCCGGGTCGGCTTCGATCGATGGAAGCCAGTTGCGCGGGACGCCGAGCACCCCGCCCCAGCGGTGCGTCACCGCCATCCCGTCGAGCACCGGGAACATGTCGAGGAGGATGGCGTGGATCCTCTCGTGCCAGGCGGCATCCTGCTCGGTCTTGGTGTCGATGCTGGAGGCGTACCGGTAGGACGGCCCCGGCGAGCCGAACGCCAGGCGATCGTCGGCGGTGCGCTGGCCGTAGATGACGCGATATCGAGCGTCGGCGAACGTGGGGCGGGTTTCGAGCCGCACCTGTTCCAGGACGGGCCGCGGCAGCTGCTCGGTGGCGATCATGAGCGAGTAGAACGGGACGAGTCGCCTGGAGTACCCGGCGATCGACTGGGTGTACGCCTCGGTGGCGACGACGATCGCATCTGCCCGCACCGTCCCCCGGGTCGTCTCGACCACCCCTTGGGTGACCCTCGTCGCCTTCGTTTCCTCGTGGACGACCACACCGGCCGCCTCGCAGGCTCTCGCCAACCCGGTCACCAGCTTGGCCGGATGGATGGCGGCGGTCGCCGGGTCGAACAGGCCGCCGAGCACTCTGGTGGCTCCGCACAGCTCACGTGCCTCGGCGGCGTCGAGCCACCGCAGGTCGCCGCCGACGTGTCGGAGCAGCCTCGCCTCCTGGCCGCCGTTGCGCGCCAACTCGAGCGAGCCACCCCTCGCCCAGTCGCACTCGATGCCTTCGGCGGTGACGACACCGTGGATCTCGTCGACCATGCCGCCGATCGCCTCGTTC
This sequence comes from Acidimicrobiia bacterium, assembly GCA_036396535.1. Classification (NCBI taxonomy): domain Bacteria; kingdom Bacillati; phylum Actinomycetota; class Acidimicrobiia; species Acidimicrobiia bacterium. The sequence continues at coordinate 41,194 of DASWKR010000044.1, forward strand.
ATGCGCCGTCCGGCCGCCTCGCCGGCGAGGTCGGACCAGCTGCGGCTGGCGGCCATGCTCGCCATGCACCATCCGCCGTTGCGACCGGAGGCGCCGAACCCGACACTGTTGGCGTCGAGCACGACGACCCGCACGTCGCGGCTCAGCTGCTTCAGGTAGTAGGCGGTCCACAGTCCCGTGAACCCCGCCCCGATAACGGCTACGTCGACGGAGACGTCACCATCGAGCGGCGGCCGCGGGTTCGCCACGACCTGGTCCATCCACAACGACGGAGCGTGGGCGAGCATCGCCCAG
>DASWKR010000045.1 GCA_036396535.1 Acidimicrobiia bacterium
GAGCACCGCCATCGAGGGGGTTGCCGTCGGCGATTTGGACACGGCCGCGCCGGCGGGAGAGACCCACAACGTCGTCGTCGGCAACCGCTTGTTGCAGGTCGACCTCAGGGACGGGGTGTGGTTCGGTCCCGGCATCCCGGCACCGGAGTCGAGCATCGTCGACGTCGACGGCGAGATCTACGTGGCAGACCCGGGCGGCCTTCCGCTGTTGGCCTCCGTTGGCGGGGGAGGCCCGATCCCGGTTCCGACCGATGGCCGTCCCTTGTCGAGGGCGCTGTCGAACATGGGGACCCGGCTACTGCTGTCGGTCCAAGACGGCGCCGGGTTCAGGATCATCGCCGTTGACGTGGGAGCCGAGGCGCCGGCGTGGTCGTGGGCACCGGTGGACGCCCTCGGCACGGTCGCCGAACCCCTGATCGCCTTCGCGTCGCCAACGGGCGAGTACGCCGTCGTGTCGCTCACCCAGGACGACACGAGGGTCGCCACGCTGTTCGACGTCGGCGGGCGGATGATCGCCGGTTTCGGCACGGGCCGAGAGCTTGTTCCGACCGCCGGTGTGTTCGCCGGCTGGTTCGACGCAACCCACGTGGCGTACATCACCGCCACGGCGTCGACGGTCTCCGTGAGCACGCTCGACGTCACCGACCTCACTTCGAGCGTCATCGCCGAGCTGGCGGCCGACGAGGAGCTCCGCCAGGTCTGGGCCGCCGGCGACGGTCGCCACATCGCCACCGTGAGCCAGCCGGACACGATCCTCCACGATGTCGAGTCCGAGACGAATCATCTCCTGTCCCGAAACTGCGAGCTCGGCTTCATAGGAGGCCCGAGTCTGTAGCCCGCCAGGGTGCGCCCGACTCGGCCGTTTGCGGGATCTGGTGTGGTGAGCGCTGGCGCGACTACTCGGCTTGTGGCTCCTCGGCGGGGGCTGGCTCGCCGGGTTGGCCGTTGCCGGCGGAGTCGATGGCAGGCTTCGTGCCCCCATTGCCCATCGCCGAGCGGCGCTCCTCGGGGAGCATGGCGCGGGTGACGTCCGGGTCGATCTTCCCGTAGCCGGTCGGGCGGGACTTCGTGAGCGAGCCGGAGTCCGTGCCGACCACCTCGCCGATGTCGGTGCCGGAGATTGTCTTGCGCTCCTGGAGGAGCATCGCCACCGCGAGAACCTCTTCCTTGTACTCCTCGAGGAGCTCGGCGGTCTCCTCGTAGAGCGCCTGGAGGCGCTTCTCGACCTGGGCGCGCATCGACCTGACGATCTTGCCGGTCTTGTCCGGCGGCTGGTCGAGGAGGCCCTGGGGGAGCCCGGCCATCGAGGCGATCGTGTCGCCCATTCCCCACATGCCGACCATCCGGCTGACGACGGCGGTGGCGTTGCGGAGGTCGCCGCCGACGCCGGACGAGTTGTCACCCTCGAAGAAGATCCGCTCGCCGACGAGCGAGGCGAGCGACACCTTGATGTCGACCTCCATCTCCGACATCCATGAGGTGAACCGGTCCTCGAGCGGGATGCCGGACACGAATCCGCCGATGTCGCCGCGGCGTTCGATCGTGGCGATGTCGATCTCGGCGTGGGTGCGGAGCAGGTGGGCGGCGACGGCGTGGGAGGCCTCGTGGATGGCGACGGCGAATCCCTCACGATCGACGTACTCGAAGCCTTCGGCCGGGCCCATCTCCTTGAGTGTCTTGGCCTTCCACACGTCCTGCCACTCGACGACCTCGCGATCGTCGCGCATGCTCAGGATGAGCGCCTCGTTGACGAGATCCTTGATCTTGGCGCCCGTGTAGTAGGGCGTCTTGACGGCGAGCTCTTCGATCTGCTCGGGCAGCAGCCGGTGCTGGATCTTGTGGAAGTAGCCGTGCAGCGTGGCGACGCGCCCCTCCTTGGTGGGGTAACCGACCTTGTAGATCCGGTCGAGGCGCCCGGGACGGAGCAACGCCGGGTCGAGGGCGTTCGGCATGTTGGACGCCATCATGATGAAGATGCGGTACTTCGGCGGCGGCTTCGGCTTGACGCCGAGCGCCTTGCGGACCCGGTTGGAGATGCCGCGTGGCTGCTTGAGGCCCGACATCTCGGTGAGGAGCGCCTGGAGCGTGCCCATGCCGCCGCCTCCGCCTCCCATGCCTCCCATGATGATGCGGTCGATGAAGCGGGGATGCGGCGTCTCGTCCGGGACGGCTTCGATGCCGTACTCGTCTGCGAGCAGGTCGGCGACGTGGGGCCCCATGTAGGCGATGCCGTTGCACGACATCTCCTTGCGGAGCGCCTCGTAGGGCTGGCCGACTCCGCCCTGCGAGAGGCTGCCTCGGGAGCCGAGTGAGTCGGCCTCGTCGAAGAAAGCGACCACGCCGCCGTGGCGCAGCGACAGCTTGCGCAGCTTCCGGAACAGGCCTTTCACCTTGAGGATCCCGACCCCGAAGAACATGTTCGTGAAGGCGCCGGGCTCGACGAACACGAACGGCACGCCGACCTCACCCGCAGTGGCTTCCGCAATCAGCGTCTTGCCGGTGCCCGGAGGGCCCCAGAGCAGGATGCCGCCGGGGACGTACCCGCCTTTCGCCTCGATCTCGTCCGGCTTCTCGAGGAAGCCCATGTTCTCCCGGACCAGATCGACGACGTGGTCCTGGCCCCACACGTCCTCGTACCTGGTCTCGATCTCCTCCGGCATGATGTACTTCACGCCGCCTCGGGACAGGAACCAGAACAGCATTGCGAACTGGGCAACGACGAAGAACATGACGAACAGGAACTGGGCGATGGAGGCGAGGTTCGACACGAACCAGCGAGGCATGCCGATCAATGCCTCGACGGGAGAGTTCCACTCGTCCGAGAGATAGTTGGCGATGACGCCGACGATCAACAGGTAGAAGGTGATACGGACATAGCGTCCGACCCTGAAGCGGAACCATGGGCTGAAGCGACGCTGCGTAGACCGCTCGATCCGGCCGAAGACCTTGTCTCCCCAGAACCGGTTGTACCGGTTGGATTGCTCGGAGACGTAGTAGTGGATCTGGCGGAGCCCTTCGAAGAAGAGGACGATCGGCAGCCACCACAAGGCGCTCAATGTCTCGCCGAACGCCTCACTCGGCGTTATGAAGGGGGCGTTGACCTTCGAGATGAACGACGCGGTGAAGAGGGCGATGAGGATGGTCGAGATCTTGAAGCGATCCCAGGCGTCCATCCGCCTCCGGTAACCCTCGCGGGTGTTCTTCACTGCCTGGTGTTCACGAGCCATGAGTCGACCACCTCGAGTATTCGGTCACGGTAGGTCTCGAAGCAGGCTATCGAGCAACCCGCTGCCATGGTGTATATGCGGGAGTCGTCCGGATTCGTGACCGAGATGTAGTAGGCGATCCCCTGATCCTCCGACTCCTGGGCTTGGAACGAGACGAATCGTCGGATCCCCTCGTACCCGGTGTCGAACCGGAAGTCCTCCGCGATACCGCTGTTCGTGCTGGTGGTGTAAGCCTGGGTGTGGATCACGGCGCTCTCGAGGAGGTTCCTCGAGAGGAGGTCGCGCTCGCCTGAGCCGACGGCGCGGATCACCATGGATCCGACCGGGTACTCGGCGTTCGAGATGGCGACGTCGAGGTTGGCGACGTCACGACCGGTCGCCCCGTCGAATCCGACCTTGGAGACGACGGAGAGCTGGGTGCCGAAGTCCGTGACGAACGGGAGCGTCGGCACGGCCGTCAGCTCGTCGGCCTCGTAGAGATGCCACTCGCGGGGGATCTCGAAGATGGCGGACTGGTTGGGGTCCTCATACTCGAGAGACGTCGATGTCCCGCCGCCACAAGCCACGGCCAGCATGAGGAGAGCAGCAGGCAGCCGCCGGACCCGGCCGGCCATCGGCGAGCGACGCTCCATCCCCATTCCTTCGGTGTGACCCGTGTGGCAGTTGACGATAATCGGTCGTCATTGGTACGAACGACGACCCTCGCCGGTTCTTCGGAGCGCCGCCGCAGGGGGATTGGCCGGCGTCAGGATCTCATCCACGGGCCGAACGTCAAGCCTTCCCCGCGGCCGACGCAAGGCTCGTCGATCGCCGTGAAGATCAGGAAGCGCTCGACCCCGACCTCGCGAATGCGGAGGGCGTATGCGCCGATCATCCCTGGGCAATCCTCGGTGTCGACCGTGAACACGCCGTCGGTGAGCTCGAACGTGCCGGCGAGGGCTCCGTCCCCGTCCAGGTTGCCGACCTCGCCGTCCGCATAGTGGAACTCGAGGGCATCCGTCAGCCGCAGGAACTCCGGCCCGTGTTCGCTGCTCTCACGACTCCACTGCCCGGCCAGGACATCGAGAGTGACAACGGGCGGGCGCGTCGTCGTGGCCGCAACGGTGGTCGTGGGTGCGACCGTCGTGGTTGTCGCCATGGTCGTCGTGGTGCTGGATGCCACGACAGTGCTCGTCGTCGGAATCGACATGGTCGTCGCCGCAGGCTCCGAGGCGTCCCCGCACGCAGCGATCGCGATCGACAAGATCACGGCGAACCGACCGATCGCTGACAACCCCCAGGTCAAGACCCGCAACACCACCGCCGACCCCAGGCCGATGGGGAAGCGGCGGGTGGTGTGGCGGTTGGCCCCCCTCGGCTCGGTCCCTGGCGGGACGCGCGCCGATCCCCCGGGGACCGGGGGATTGCGTGGAGGGTGGCCGCGGCGGAGCCTCCTCGGC
>DASWKR010000046.1 GCA_036396535.1 Acidimicrobiia bacterium
ATCGCAACCGCCCGAGCCCACTACGTCCGGTCGGTCGACGAGGCGGTCGCAGCGGCCCGAGACATCGGCTACCCGGCGATGATCCGCCCGTCGTTCATCCTGGGCGGTGGAGGCACCGGGGTGGCGAGCGACGAGGTGGAGCTCCGGTCGATCGTCTCGGCAGGGATCGCAGCCTCCCCGGTGGGCGAGGTGCTCGTCGAGGAGTCGATCCTCGGATGGAAGGAGTTCGAGCTCGAGGTGATGCGCGACGCCAAGGACAACGCCGTCATCGTCTGCTCGATCGAGAACCTCGACCCGATGGGGGTCCACACCGGGGACTCGATCACCGTCGCCCCCGCCATGACGCTGTCCGACCGGGAGTATCAGGCGATGCGCGACGACGCCATCGCATGCTTGCGCGCCATCGGGGTGGAGACGGGCGGGTCGAACGTGCAGTTCGCCGTCGAGCCCGGGTCGGGGCGCAGGCTCATCGTCGAGATGAACCCGCGGGTGTCGCGATCGTCGGCCCTCGCTTCGAAGGCGACCGGATTCCCGATCGCCAAGATCGCCGCCAAGCTGGCGGTCGGCTACACGCTCGACGAGATCGCCAACGACATCACGGGGGCGACGCCGGCATCGTTCGAGCCTGCTCTCGACTACGTCGTGGTCAAGGCGCCCCGCTTCGACTTCGCCAAGTTCCCGGACGTGCCGCCCGTGCTCGGCACGTCGATGCAGAGCGTCGGCGAAGCGATGGCGATCGGACGGACCTTCCAGGAGGCGCTGCAGAAGGCATTGCGATCGACCGAGACCGGCCACGAGGGCCTCGTTGCCCACGGCACGGCGACCATGGGGCACGTCACGACGGAGGAGCTGCGCCGGTCGGCGGCCACGGCGTCGCCTGAGCGGATCTTCGTGGTCGCCGAGCTGCTGTCGCGGGGTGTCGCCGTCGCCGAGGTGGCCGGCCTCAGCGGCATCGACCCGTGGTTCGTCGACCAGATGGCTCAGATCGTCGAGCTCGCCGCCGCCGTCGAGTCGGCGCCGGACAAGGGCCTGGTGCGGACGGCCAAGCGCGCCGGCTTCACGAATCGGCAATTGGCGGCGCTGTGGGGGAGCGAGGTGACCGACGTCGAGGAGACGCTTCGAGAGTGGGGCATCGCCCGCACCTACAAGACCGTCGACACGTGTGCGGCGGAGTTCGCCGCCCTGACCCCTTACTTCTACTCGACGTTCGAGGAGGAGGACGAGGCGCCGGCTCCGGGGGAGAGGACGGTCGTCGTCATCGGGTCCGGCCCCAACCGGATCGGTCAGGGAATCGAGTTCGACTACTGCTGCGTGCATGCCTCCTTCGCACTGCGCGAAGCCGGCTTCGAGTCGGTGATGGTCAACTGCAACCCGGAGACCGTGTCGACCGACTACGACACGTCGGACCGGTTGTACTTCGAGCCGCTGACACCCGAGGACGTGCTCGCGGTGATCGAGCGCGAGAGGCCCGTCGCCGTGATCGTTCAGCTCGGAGGGCAGACACCGCTAAAGCTGGTGACCGCCCTCGAAGAGGCAGGCGTGCCGATTGCCGGGACGTCGCCGGCGTCGATCGATGCAGCCGAGGATCGCGAGCTCTTCTCCCGGTTGTGTCGAGAGGCAGGCGTTCGGCAGCCGCTCCACGGTATTGCCCGCTCGGCCCGGGAGGCGGAGGAGATCGTCGACACCATCGGTTTCCCGGTCCTGGTGCGCCCCTCGTTCGTGCTCGGCGGGCGGGCGATGCGAATCCTCTACTCGGTGGAGGAGCTCGCCGAGCACATGGACGGCCTAGCAGGTGGCGGAATGCCGGAGACCGACCCGGCAGCAGGCCCGCTGCTCATCGACCGGTTCCTCGAGGGAGCGGTCGAGGTGGACGTCGATGCGATCTTCGACGGCGAGGAGATGTACCTCGGCGGGATCATGGAGCACGTCGAGGAAGCCGGGATCCACTCGGGCGACTCGGCGTGCGTCGTCCCGGCACCGACGCTGTCCGCCGCGGCCGTCGCAACGATCACCTCGAACACGGAGCGGCTCGCCGCCGGGCTCGAGGTCAGGGGCCTCGTCAACATCCAGTTCGCGGTCCAGGGAGACGAGGTGTTCGTGCTCGAGGCGAACCCGAGGGCGTCGCGGACGATCCCATTCCTGTCGAAGGCGACCGGTGTCCCGCTGGCCAAGGTGGCCACCAGGGTCATGATGGGCGAGCGGATCTCGGAGCTGCGCGCCGCCGGGGTGCTCCCCGAGGTCGCCCGGATCCCGTTCGTCGCCGTGAAGGAGGCGGTGCTGCCGTGGCGCCGTTTCCCGACCCAGGACACGCTCCTGGGGCCGGAGATGAGGTCGACGGGGGAGGTGATGGGCATCGGCGAGGACGTCGGCACCGCCTACGCCAAGGCGCTGCTCGCTGCGGGCCACATCATCCCGGTGTCCGGGGCCGTCTTCCTGTCGCTCGCAGACCGCGACAAGGAGCTCGGTGTCAAGGTGGCCGAGACGTTCGTCGAGCTCGGGTTCAAGATCTACGCCACCCATGGCACCGCCGGCCACCTCGCCAGGCACGGGGTAGCGACGACGCACGTCGACAAGGTGGGAGAGGGACGGTTCGATCCGGTCACGCTCATCGAGGACGGGGCGATCGATCTGGTCGTCAACACACCGCGAGGGCGCAGGGCGCGCGGCGACGGAGCGCATATCAGGCGGGCGGCCACCAGGCGATCCGTCCCGTGCGTGACGACGATCCAGGGAGGCCTCGCCGTCGCCGCCAGCATGCGAAGCGGGCTCGACGGCGTCCAGCGAGTAGCGAGCCTGCAGCGACTGCACGGTACGCCTCGTGGTTGACGTCGCAGTGCAACTCGGTCCGCTGGCGCTGCGCTCGCCGCTCGTCGCCGCATCCGGGACGGTCGGGTCCGTGGTCGACTTCGCCGCGGTCGGCGCCCTGGAGGCGTACGGGGCGGCCACCGCCAAGTCGGTGAGTGAGCGGGAGTGGCCCGGGCGGCCCCAGCCGCGCCTGGCACCGATCGGGCCGGGCATGCTCAACGCCATCGGGATCCAGAATCCGGGGATCACGGAGTGGGCTCGGCGCTACGGGCCGCAGATCGCCGGCGTGGGCGTTCCGGTGTGGGGCTCGGTCGTCGGCCACACTCCCCGGGAGTTCGGCGGCGTTGCCGCCGCGATGAGCCTGTGCCCCGTCGCGGCCGTGGAGATCAACCTGTCGTGCCCGAACCTCGACGACGGGCGGATGTTCGCCCTCGACGCCGCCGCCACAGGCTCGGTGGTCTCGGCGGTGCGGGCGGCGACGGCGCTCCCCATCGGCGCCAAGCTCTCACCCAACGCCCCGGACATCGTCGACATCGCCGTCGCCGCCGTCGATGCGGGCGCCGACTGGCTGGTCTTGACGAACACAGTGCTCGGGCTCGGCATCGACGTAGAGCACCGTCGTCCGCTGCTGGCGGCCGGTCCGGGCGGGTACTCGGGGACGCCCATCAAGCCGCTGGCGCTGCGCTGCGTCTGGGAGGTGCACCGGGCGATGCCGGAAGTGCCCATCGTCGGCTGCGGCGGAGTGCGCAGCGGCACCGACGTCGTGGAGTACCTCCTGGCAGGCGCCTCGGCTGTCGCTCTCGGCACCGTCCACTTCGCCGAGCCCCGGGCCGGGCGGAGGATCCGCCGGGAGCTCGAGCGCTGGTGCTCGCGGCACGGTGTCGGCAAGGTGGCCGAGCTGACGGGAGGTGCCAAACCGTGGTGACCGGCGACGACCGGCGTGGCCCTGTGCCGGACAACCCGGTGATCGTCGCCCTCGACTTGGCGACGGCCGAAGACGCCGTTCGGATGGCCAAGCGGGTTCTCGGTCACGTCGGAGGCTTCAAGGTGGGGCTCGGCCTCCTCCATGGACCCGGCCCGCTGACGGTCCCAGCCATCGTGGACTTGGGGCTTCCCGTCTTCGTCGACGCCAAGCTGCACGACATCCCGACGCAGGTGGGTGCGGCGGCCCGCCGGCTCGGAAGGTTCGGAACCCGGTGGATGACCGCCCACGTCTCGGGCGGTGAGGCGATGCTCTCGGCGGCCGTCGAAGGCCTCGGCGAGACGAGTGACGGATGGGCGGGAGTCCTCGGCGTATCGGTCCTGACGAGCCTCGACGGCGCGGCGCTCACGGCGGTGGGTGTCACGACATCCCCCGGGAGGCTGGTGTCGAGGATGGCCAGGGTGGCGGCGGCTTCCGGCTGTGAGGGCCTGGTGTGCTCGCCGCACGAGCTCAACGTGGTCGGCACGGTCGCACCAGGGCTCCTGCGGGTGACCCCGGGAGTTCGACCGGTCGGCGTGGCGGACGGCGATCAGCTCAGAACCGCCACTCCCGAAGAGGCCGTCAGGCGGGGAGCAGGCCTGATCGTCGTCGGCAGGGCCATCACCGCCGCCGATGATCCTGCCGCTGCGGCTGCCACCATCGCCGAATCCTTGCTAGAACTAGCCATGGACGCAGAGGAGGCGGGTCGATGATCCGGCGAGACGCCGCCCAGACAGGACTTTTGTCGACCCGCCTCCGGGGCGGTTGATACGATCGCCCAATATCCCTAGGAGGAAGCATGCCCCCGATGTTGACGCCTGAGCAGCGCCAGGCGGCGCTCGCCAAGGCCGCGGAAGCGCGGCGCGCTCGCGCCGAGATGAAGGAGCTCCTCAAGACGGGGAGCCTGACGCTGGCGGAGGTCTTCGAGAAGGCCGACGCCGACGACATCATTGCCGGAACCAAGATCGCGGCGGTGCTCACGTCGATGCCCGGCCTGGGAAAGATCAAGGCGAAGCGAATCATGGAGGAGCACGGGATCTCAGAGAATCGCAGGATCAGGGGCCTGGGATCACGCCAGCGCAAGGTGCTCTTAGAGCTTTTCTCCACCTGAGCCCCGGCGCGACGGCGACGGCGACGGGGCAACAACCCCGCTCGTCGTCACGATCTCCGGTAGGCCGGGCTCGGGCAAGAGCACGGTCGCCAAAGCCCTCGCCGAGACGCTCGGCGTCCAGCACGCCTCGGCGGGCGACTTCATGCGGGAGATGGCGGCCGAGAGGGGGATTTCGGTGCTCGAGCTGTCGCGCATCGCCGAGCACGACCCTTCGATCGACGACGAGATCGATGCCCGGTCGGCCCGTCTCGGCGCGGGAGACGAGAGTCTCGTCATCGACTCGAGGCTTGCCTGGCATTTCATCCCGGCCTCGATCAAGGTGTTCCTCGATGTGGCGCTCGAGGTCGCCGCCGAGCGGATCTACGGAGCCAGGCGCGGCTCCGAACAGGAGAACGTCGACCTCGATGCCACCAGGCGTTCCACGGAGGAGAGGGCCCACTCCGAGGCGCTCCGTTACCAGTCGTATTACGGCATCGACTACCTGGACTCCTCCAACTACGACCTCGTGATCGACACGTCACGGCGAGAGGTCGACGACGTCGTCGGTGAGATCGTTCGCTACATCACGGCCGGCCGGCGGCCGGGTGCGCCGGGAGAGCGAGGTGCTTGACCTATACTCCTCGGGCCAGGGCCCGTTTCCGGTCGGCGTCCCACCTGACGAGCCGGGGCACCCGCCGAGACACACCACAGAGGAGCACCGTCAGCAGATGATCGAGCCACCGATAGGCCGAATTCTGGCGAAGACCGACTCACGCTTCGGTCTCGTCGTGCTGGCTGCACGGCGCGCCAGGCAGATCAACGCCTACTTCAACCAGCTCGGCGAGGGCCTGGGAAGCTACGTCCCGCCCCAGGTGCACTCACTGTCGCGTAAGCCGCTTTCCATCGCTCTCGAGGAGATCGACAGCGACAAGGTCGTCATCGACAGGGAAGACTGACGGCGTGGCCCCCGGCGGCGCAGACTCCGTGCGGGGACGAAACGTCCTGTTGTGCGTGTCGGGCGGCGTCGCCGCCTACAAGGCCGCATATCTGGCTCGCCGGCTCGTCGAGAACGGCGCTGCCGTGCGGGTGATCATGACTGCGAGCGCCCGCAGGTTCCTCGGAGAGCAGACGATGGCGGCCATCACAGGCAGCCGACCGCACACCGATCTGTTCGACACGGCCACCGTGAGCCCGCACACCGACCTCGCCAAGTGGACCGACGTCGTCGTCATCGCCCCTGCGACGGCGGCCACGATGTCCCGCATCGCGTCGGGCCTCAGCGAGGATCTCCTCACGGCGACGGTTCTCGCCTCCGTCGCACCGATCGTCGTGGCGCCCGCCATGCACACCGAGATGTGGGAGCACCCGGCGACGCAGCGGAACGTCGCCACCCTGGCCGGGGACCGGGTTCGCATCGTCGGGCCGGCCACCGGGGCGCTGGCCGGGGGAGACAGCGGTGACGGTCGCATGGTGGAACCGGACGAGATCCTCGCCGAGATCTCGAGAGTCCTCGGGCCCGGCGACATGGAGGGCCTGCGGGTCGTCGTCTCGGCAGGAGGCACCCGCGAGGCGATCGATCCCGTGCGCTACATCGGCAACCGCTCCTCGGGACGCATGGGGGCTGCCATCGCCGCCGCCGCCTCCGCCAGGGGTGCGGACGTCGTTCTCGTCACGAGCGCCGGCGGGGCCGGGCTTCCCGGGATTCGCACCGTCGAGGTGGAGAGCGCCGAGGACATGGCCGAGGCGGTGTGGGCGAACGCCGAGAAGGCGGACGTGGTCGTGATGGCCGCCGCGGTGGCCGACTTCCGGCCCACCGGCGCGGCACCCGAGAAGCTCCGCAGGTCGGAGGGGCCCCCGGACATTCGGCTCGAGCCGACACCGGACATCCTCGCCGGGGTGGCGGCCATGGAACCGAGGCCGTTCCTCGTCGGATTCGCAGCCGAGACGGGCTCGATCGATGCAGCCGTCGCCAAGGCGACGAGCAAGGGCGTGGACCTGCTCGTAGCCAACGACGTGTCACATGAGGGATCCGGATTCGGCTCGCCGACGAATGAGGTGACGATCGTCACGCCGGACGGGGCGACCGAGCCCTGGACCTTGATGGGCAAACGCGAGGTGGCGGAACGGCTCTGGGACAAGGTCCTCGCCATGAGAGAGCCGGGTCGGGGCGGAGAGGGCCGCTGACTCTCGTCGCTCAGGTCGTGCCGGACGTACCGACTTTCAGTGTCGACGACGGCTTCGCGTACTCGGTACCCGACTCGATGAGCGTCTCCGTCGGGTCGATCGTTCGGGTTCCGCTGGGGGGCAGGAGGGTCAGGGGTTGGGTCGTCGACGTACGATCCTCCGACAAGCGGGCCGGCCTCAAAAGCATCATCTCCGTCTCGTCAGCCCTGCCGATCTTCGGACCTCGTCACCTCGAGACACTCCGGTGGGCTGCGCTCCATCACGTCGCCCCGGTCGCGGCCCTCTTGCCACGTGCCGGTCCCCCCAACCTCCCGCGCGCCGGTGGGCGGCCGGCGGGTGACGGCGGCGCCGCCGCCGCCAGGGCGCCGCTGAGCCACATCGCCGACGCCGGGCCGTGGGATGGAGTGATCGGAGAGCTGGCGGCGGTGCACCTCCCGTCGGGTCGCAACGTGGTCGTCCTCGTGCCGACCGTGGTCGACGTCGCCGAGCACGTCAAGGCAGCCGCCCAGGATCTCGGAGACCTGGTCGTCGGGGCGAGCTCGGATCTCAGTGCCGCCGAGGTGACTGCCACGTGGGTCACCGTGAACCGGGAGGGCGGGCGCCTCCTGTTCGGCACGCGAGAGGTGGCGTTGTGGTCCCTCGGCGACGTAGCCGCGGTCGCCATCGTCGAGCCGGGCCGCCGGGTGTACAAGGCACGGCAGACGCCGACCGTCCATGCCCGCGACGTGATGCGTCGCCGAGCCAACGTCGAGCGCTTCGGCCTCGTCACGATCGGGGCGGTGCCGCCTCTCGAGATCATCGCCGCAGGGGCGACCGTGCGGTACCCGAAGACGAGGGTGTGGCCGCTCGTCGAGGTGCTCGACCGCTCGCAGGAGGCGCCGGGGGCCGGCATAGCGATGGAGGCGACGAGGAGGGCGATCGCGGCTGCGATCGGGCGCGGCGAGCGAGTGTTCGTGTTCGTGCCGCGTCGCGGGTACGCCCCGGCGTTCCGCTGTGTGCGCTGCCGTACGCTGCGCCGCTGCCCGGCGTGTGGCGCCGGCCCGGACCGCGGCGACGCCTGCAGACGGTGCGGCGCCCGGCTGGGCGCCTGCGACGAGTGCGGCGGCCGCCGCTTCGAGCCATTGGGCGCCGGAGTCGAGAGGGTCGTCGAAGACCTGAGGAGGAGCTTCGGCGACGCCGTCGGAGGCGTCGAATCCGGGAAGCCGGTCCGCGTCGGCACCGAGCGGGACGTGCCGGCACCACAGAGCGTCGACCTCGCGGTTGCCCTCGATGTCGACGCCTTGCTGCTCGCCCCGCACTACCGCGCCGAGGAGGAGGCCCTCCGCATCCTCGCCAGGGTGGCAGCTGCGGTGCGCCGAGGCCGCGGCCACCGGGCCGTCGTCCAGACGAGCCAACCGCACCACCGGGTGGTGCGTGCAATTCGAGCGGGCAGTCCCGCCGAGGTGATCTCGGAGATCCTCGTCGAGCGGGAGGCGGCGGGACTGCCGCCGATAGGGCAGCTCATGGCGGTCGAGGTGCTCGGAGACGACGCCCCGGTGGACAAGGACCTTCGGGAGGCGGTCGACGGGGACGGCCAGGTGTTCGGGCCTGCCGAGGTCGGCGACCGCGCCAGATGGCTCGTGCAAGGGGCGGCGCTGTACAAGGCCAAGGTGCGGATGCGGCCGGCAGTGCAGCGGTGGCGCGATCAAGGCATCCGCGTGCGGGTCGACGCCGACCCGATAGACCTGTGAGCCGGCCGGCCGATCGATGACCAGCCCCTTGCCGATCTAAGCTGCGGCTCCGACATGGCGATCTTCCCCATCCGGACGTTCGGTGACCCGGTGCTGCGCGCCGCGGCGGCCACGGTCGACGAGGTCACCAGCGAGCTCGAGCGACTCGTCGACGACATGTTCGAGACGATGTACGACGCCCCCGGTGTCGGCCTGGCGGCGCCACAGATCGGCGTACCGAAGGCGGTGTTCGTTGCCGACATCGGCGACGAGCCGTTCGTCATGATCAACCCACAGATCGTGGAGACGTCGGGAGAGTGGACCTACGACGAGGGCTGCCTGTCCGTGCCGGGCAGGTGGTGGCCGATTTCTCGGCCGGCGTTCGCCAGGGCTGTCGGGCTCGACATCGACGGCAGGCCCGTCGAGTACTCGGGCGAAGACCTCATGGGTCGGGTGCTCCAACACGAGATCGACCATCTCGGTGGAACCCTCCTGCTCGAGCGGCTCTCGAAGCGGACGAAGAAGCAGGCGCTCAAGGAGCTTCGCGAAGAGGCACTCGGGATTCGCGGAGCCGGCTGATGCGGGCCGCCTTCCTGGGCACGCCTGTCGCGGCCGTGCCTGCGCTTGCGGCGCTGGTGGACGTCGCCGACGTGGTGACCGTCGTGACCCGCCCCGATCAGCCGAGAGGTCGTAGTGGCCGAGCAGTGCCACCCCCGGTGAAGGTCGGCGCTGCCGAATGGGGCCTGCGAGTTGCTCAGCCTTCCTCGCACGACGAGCTGTTGGCGGTGCTCGGCCCGCTGCGCCTCGACATCGCGGTCGTCGTCGCCTACGGCAGGATCCTCCGCCCCGCCGTGCTGGCGACGACGAGGGTGGGCTTCGTCAACGTGCACCTGTCGCTCTTGCCGCGCTGGCGGGGCCCGGCCCCGGTCGAGCGTGCGATCCTCAACGGTGACCCGACGACTGGGGTCAGTCTGATGCTCCTCGACGAGGGCGTCGACACGGGTCCTGTGATATCGGCGATCGAGACCCCGATCGCCGACGACGAGACGGGCGGGAGCCTCACGGCGCGCCTCTCCTTCCTCGGGGCGCAGATCCTCGACGATTCCCTGCCCGACTACGCGGCGGGCCGCCTGCAGCCGGCGCCACAGATGGCGGCTGGAGCGAGCCAGGCGCCCCTCCTCACCAAGGACGAGGCGCGCATCACGCTGGCGGTCAGCCCGGACCACGCCGTTCGCATGGTCAGGGCCTTCCATCCCAGGCCGGGTGCATGGATCGCCACGGAAGACGGCCGTGTGGAGATCGAGTCTGCCGCCATCTCGAGCGAGAACGTGGCGTCCGGTGTCATCGAGGCATCGCAGGGAAGGCCCGTGCTCGGCCTGACGGGCGGGTCCATCGAGCTGAGCGCGGTCCGACCGGAGGGCAGGACGGTGCAATCCGGAGTCGACTGGATGAACGGGAGGAGGGGACGAGCGGCCAGGCTCGTCGCCTCGTGAAGCCCGGCGTCGCCTCGAGGGCTGCTGCAGCCGAAGTCGTGCGGCGGGTGACCGACGACGGCGCCTTCTCGAACGTCGTCCTCGACGACCTCGACTCGTCGCTCAGCCCGGCGGACTCCACCCACGCCAGGCGGCTGACCATGGACGCGCTGCGCCGCCTCCGGATCGCCGACGAGGCCATCGCGGCAGCATCGAACACGCCACCGGACGAGCTCGAGGCATCCGTGCGAGCCATCCTCCGTGTTGCCGTCGCAGAGATGGCGGGCGGCGCGGCCGCCCACGCGGCCGTCGACAATGCGGTGGAAGCCGTCCGCGCGGCCGGTTCTCCGCGCGCCGCCGGGTTCGTCAACGCCGTGCTGCGCTCGGTCCTGCGGGCGGGAGTTCCGGAGGCGACGCCTCGTGCCGAAACACCTCCTTGGATGTTCGAGCAGTTGGAGCGGTCGTGGGGAACGGCAAGAGCAGAGGCGTTCTTCGCGGCGGGATCCCTGCCGCCGAAGCCGAGCGTGCGGATCCGGAGCGAAGCCCTGGCTCATGAGCCGACGGGCGTTCCCGGCAGCGGCTACGTCGAAGCGGCCGCATTGGGAGAGATCGCCCGCAGCGGTACCGGGGTGATCGTCGACCCTGCGTCGGTCGCCGTGTCTTCAGCAGTCGCCGCCGAGCCCGGCATGCGAGTGCTCGACATGGCTGCGGCGCCCGGGGGCAAGACATCCCACCTCTGGGACCAGATGAGTGGGAGCGGCCTGCTGGTGGCACTGGACATCCACGTCGGCCGGTTGGCGTCCGCCAAGAAGCGGCTCGCCCGTCTCGGCATGCGCCCGGCGTGGCTGGCGGGCGACGGCCGGCGGCCCGCGCTGCGGCAGTCGTCGTTCGACCGGGTGCTGCTGGACGCTCCGTGCACCGGCCTGGGCACCCTGCGGCGCCGTCCCGAGATCCGACACAGGCTCGATCCCTCCAGCCCGGCGCGCATGGCGGCAATCCAGGAGGCTCTCCTCCGCTCGGCGGTGCGGCTCGCCGGCCCGGGCGGACGGGTCGTCTACTCGGTGTGCACCGTCTTCGCCGACGAGACGGTCGACATCGTGAGGCCGTACGACGCCGCCCCGCCACCCGGGCTGCCGGGAGAGCCCTGGGAGAAGGGCCTCCTGCTCGCTCCCCACACCACCGCGACCGACGGGATGTTCATCTCGGTGATCACACCTCGGGGATGACGACTCCCGAGAGGTCCTCCGGCGACTCCGGGTAACGCATCGCCAGACGGCGGAGGGTCGACGCGATGACCTCGGCCACGACGAGGTTGCGGTACCACTTCCGGTTCGCCGGCACGACATACCAGGGAGCGTTGTCGGTCGACGTGAGAGACAGCACGTCCTCGAACGCTGTCATGTAGCTGCTCCACAGGGTGCGATGCTCGAGATCGTCGACGTTGAACTTCCAGTGCTTCTCCCGATCGTCGAGGCGAGCTTGGAGCCGCTCCTTCTGCTCGTCGGCGGAGATGTGGAGGTAGAACTTGACGATCGTGGTGCCCTCGTCCGTCAGGAGTTGCTCGAAGGCGTTGATGTGGCTGAACCGTTTGCGCCAACGGGCCTCGTCTGCGAGCCCGAGGACCCTGACGACGAGGACGTCCTCGTAGTGGCTCCTGTTGAACACCGTGATCTCACCGGTGGCCGGCACCTGCGAGTGGATGCGCCACAAGTAGTCGCGTGCCAGCTCGTGCGACGTCGGCGCCTTGAAGTTGGCGACCCGGACCCCCTGGGGATTCACGCCCGAGAACACGTTGCGGATGGTGCCGTCCTTGCCGCCGGTATCCATGGCTTGGAGAACGACCAGGAGCTTGTGCTTGCTCTCGGCCCACATCATCGCTTGGAGGGAGGTGAGGTCGTCACGCAGCTCCTCGAGGCGTCCCCTGGCTTCGTCCTTCTCTCCCGCGAAGCCGGCCGTGTCGTTCGGATCCCAGGCCGACAGGTCGACCTCGGTGCCTGCTGGGATGCGGTAACGATCCATCGAGCAGCCGAATCTACCCGGCGGCGCCGCCGGGACGATGCCGTCGGCGCCCGATGTCCCGGGGGCCGAAGCGCCTGCGGCGAACCCGCCGCGGGTAACCTGCCGGTGTGATCAAGGCAGCCCGTATCGCCCCCTCGATCCTGGCGGCCGACTTCTCACGGCTCGGAGCGGACGTCGCCCTCGTCGAGGATCACGTCGACCTGCTCCACATCGACGTGATGGACGGCCATTTCGTGCCGAACATTTCCCTCGGGTTCCCGGTGATCGCGTCGCTCCGGCCGGTCACCAAGCTCCGCTTCGACTGCCACATGATGACGACGAACCCGGACGCCTACTTCGAGCAGCTCGCAGAGGCCGGGGCCGACATCGTCACGGTGCACATCGAGGTGTTCCCGGAGCCGACGCGAGCCGCCGCGATGGCGAGAGCGTGTGGGCTCGAATTCGGGCTCGTCGTCAACCCACCGACGCCGATCGAATCGCTCGATCCGTTCATCGAACTGTGTGACATGATCCTCGTGATGTCCGTCACCCCCGGCTTCGGAGGCCAGAGCTTCATGGCCGAAGCGCTGCCGAAGATCGAGCACGCTCGAAAGTTCGTTGACTCGCGGGGCCTCGCAACCGATATAGAGGTCGACGGTGGCATCGGACCGGACAACATCGGCCGCGCCAGGATGGCCGGGGCCGACGTGTTCGTCGCAGGCAGCTCGATCTTCGGGGCGCCCGATCCGCTGGCCGCCGTCGATGCGATGCGAAGCACGATCAAGGACAGTCAGACGGGATGAAAGAGCGGGTCCTCGTCGTCGATGACGATCCCGACATCGTTCAGTTCGTCCGCATGAACCTCGAGCTCGAGGGCTTCGAGGCGGAGACTGCCGAGAACGGCAGGGTCGCCCTCGAGATGGCGAAAGCCCGCCCGCCCGACCTGATCCTCCTCGACGTCATGATGCCTGAGATGGACGGCCTCACCGTGCTGCGGCGACTCCGTAACTCCCCGGCGACCGCCAACGTCCCCGTCATCGTGCTCACGGCCAAAGCGCTCGCCGAGGACAGGGTGCGCGGCCTCGACCTCGGCGCCGACGACTACATCACGAAGCCCTTCGACCTCGAGGAGCTGCTGGCGAGGGTGCGCACCGTGCTGCGCCGCGCCCAGCAGATGCGCGACCTGTCACCCCTCACCGGCCTGCCCGGCAACTTCAGGATCGCCCGCGAGCTCGAGGCGAGAGTTCGTAGCGGGGACGCCTTCGCCATCGTCCATGCCGACCTCGACAACTTCAAGGCGTTCAACGACCACTACGGCTTCATGCGGGGCGACTCCGTCATCAAGTTCTCGGCACAAACGCTGCTACGGGCCGCCGAAGAGTGTGGCGACCCTGAGACCTTCGTCGGCCACGTGGGAGGGGACGACTTCGTGGCCGTGGTCGACCCCAACGAGGCCGAGGAGTTCTGCAAGCTCGTGATCCAGGCATTCGACGACGGGATCCTGGACTTCTACGACACGGCCGAGGCCCTCCAGGGCTACATCGAGGTCGCCGACAGGCGGGGAGAACGGCACGCCTTCCCCATCTCGTCGATCTCGATGGGCGTGGCGACGAACCTGCGACGCAAGATCACTTCGGAGTGGGAGGCATCGGCGGTCGCCTCCGAGATGAAGGAGTACGCCAAGCGGCAGCATGGCAGCTCGTACCAGATCGACCGCAGGAACTGATCCGGCCACGGCGGGCGGCGAGCCGGTTCCGCCGCCCGGCTACCATCCGACCAACTGAAAAGCCCCCTTCAGGGCAGGGTGAAAGTCCCTACCGGCGGTGGAAGCCCGCGACCCCCTCACGGGGTGGATCCGGTGATATCCCGGAGCCGACGGTGAGAGTCCGGATGGGAGAAGGAGGGCGTGTGTCGCAACGCGCGGACAACAGAGCCGACGCGCGGCACGTGGAATGGATGCGAACGGCCATCGCCGCGGCAACCGCGACGAGGCCGCATCCCAACCCGCGTGTCGGTGCGGTCGTCGTGGCGCCATCGGGTGAGGTTGCGTCGGTATCCGCCCACAGCGGCCCAGGTCGACCCCACGCCGAGGCGGCTGCCCTGTCGGCGGCGGGCGAGCTGGCGGGAGGGGGCACGCTGGTCGTCACCCTCGAGCCGTGCAACCACCACGGGCGCACACCACCGTGCACAGAGGCGATCATCACATCGGGGATCGCCGTCGTCGTCGTCGCAGCGGTCGACCCGGACGACCGGGTCTCAGGCTCCGGGATCGAGCGCCTGCGCGCCGCGGGCGTCCGGGTCGTGACCGGCGTGTTGGCGGCAGACGCCATCGCCATCGACCAGGCATACCATCACCACCGGACGGTCGGTCGGCCCAGGTTCACACTGAAGCTGGCGGTGACGCTCGACGGGCAGGTCGCCGCCGCCGATCGAACGTCGCAGTGGATCACCTCGGAGGAGGCGCGGCTCGACGTTCACGGGCTGCGGGCGGCCACCGACGCCGTCCTGGTCGGGGCGGGCACGCTGCGATCGGACGACCCGCGCCTCGATGTCCGTGTCGCAGGCTACGAAGGCCCACAGCCGCGCCCGGTGATCGCCGCCGGCCTCCGCGAGCTGCCGGGAGGCCTCGCCGTCTATGGGCGCTCGCCCATCGTGTACGCCCCCCGGCACCACGGAGAGGTACCGGCCGACATCGAGCAGGTCGTGCTGTGGCATCCGTCCGGCGTCGACCTGGGCGCCATGGCGAAAGACCTGGGCGAGCGCGGCCTCCTCGACATCCTGGTCGAGGGTGGCCCGACCCTGGCGAGAGCGATGCTCATCGATCAGCTCGTCGACAGGATCGTCGTGTATGTCGGGGCTCTCCTGGCCGGGGGAGCGGGCTTGGCTCCGTTCGGCGGGGCGTTCCGCACGATCGCCGACGCCAAGGGGCTCGTGATCACGGACGTCACTCGGCTCGGACCGGACCTGCGCATCGACGCCGAACTCGAGGCGAGCTGATGTTCTGCGGCATCGTCGAAGAGCTGGGCGTCGTCGACTCGCTCGACGTCGGCGACGGCATCACTCGCATCGCGGTGGCGGCCCACAAGACGATGGCGGACCTCGCCGTCGGGGACAGCGTCGCCCTCAACGGTGTGTGCCTGACTGCGGTCGAGGTCGGCCCTCATCGATTCGTGGTCGAGGCGATGCACGAGACCTTGGAGCGCACCACTCTGGGAGGCCTCGGAGAGGGCGATCCCGTCGACCTCGAGCGGGCGGTTCGTGCCGCGGACAGGATCGACGGCCACATCGTGCAAGGCCACGTCGACGGCGTGGGCACCGTCTTGTCGCGGAGGGCGGAGGGAGACGCCGAGCGGGTGAGGATCGGCGTCGACGACGGTCTCGATCGGTACATCGTCGAGAAGGGCTCGATAGCCGTCGACGGCGTGAGTCTCACGGTCACCGGCGTCTCGCCGCCGGGCACCCGGCCGGCCTGGTTCGAGGTTGCGCTCATCCCGCACACGCTCACCGTCACGGTGCTCGGTGCCGGCAGGCCGATCGGGAGCACCGTGAACCTCGAGACGGACGTGCTCGCCAAGTACGTCGAGCGCCTCATGGAGACACGATCGTGAGCCTTGCGACGGTCCGAGATGCCATCGACGCCATCGCCCAAGGGGAGTTCGTGCTGGTCGTCGACGACGAGCACCGCGAGAACGAGGGGGACCTCATCGTCGCCGCCGAGAAGATCACCGAGGAGCAGGTCGCCTTCATGGTTCGCCACACCAGCGGCTTGATCTGCGTCCCGCTGACCGGGGAGCGACTCGACGAGCTCAGGCTGCCGCTCATGGTCTCCGAGAACACCGACAGTCACAAGACGGCGTTCACCGTCTCCGTCGACTACGTCCACGGAACCACGACGGGGATCTCGGCCGCCGATCGCGCCGCCACCATCCGAGCTCTGGCAGACGCCAAGACGACGCCCGCCGACCTGGCGAGGCCGGGCCACGTGTTCCCTCTCAGGTGTCGGTCGCATGGAGTGTTGGTGAGGCCGGGCCACACCGAAGCGGCAGTCGACCTGGCGAGACTCGCAGGGCTCTATCCGGCGGGTGCCCTCTGCGAGGTGGTGAACGACGACGGCACGATGGCCCGCGGGGACGACCTCGTCGCCTTCGCCCTGCGCCACGACATCAAGCTGATCACCATCGACGCCCTGGTGGCGTACAGGTGGCAGCACGAGGCGGTCGTGACGCGCCAGGTCGAGACGACCCTGCCGACCGAGCATGGGGTGTTCAAGATCGTCGGCTACCGATCGCAGATCGACGGTGCCGAGCACGTCGCCCTCGTCATGGGCGACATCGCGGGCAAGTCAGGCGTCCTCACTCGGATCCATTCGGAGTGCTTCACGGGGGACACACTCGGCAGCATGCGCTGTGATTGCAGGGAGCAGCTCCGGCGAGCGCTCGCCGCGGTTGCCGAGGCCGGCGAAGGCGTCGTCGTCTACAACCGGGGACACGAGGGCAGGGGCATCGGCCTGCTCGCCAAGCTCGCTGCCTACCGGCTCCAGGATCAGGGACAGGACACCGTCGAAGCGAACGAGTCGCTCGGGTTCGCCGCCGATCAGCGCCACTACGGCCTGGCGGCTCAGATCCTCGCCGATCTGAAGGTTTCGGGCGTGCGGCTCATGACGAACAACCCCGGCAAGATCGATGCCATGCGCGGGTTCGGCGTCGACGTCGTCGCCCGGGTCCCTCTATGGGTCGCCGTCACCGACCGCAACGCCGCCTACCTCGGCGCCAAGGCACGCAAGCTCGGACACCTCGGTCCGGAGCCGAGCGATGGGAATTGACGGGCCGGCCGGCGGTGAGGTCGATGCCGGAGGGCTGAGGATCGCGATCGCCCAGTCGACGTTCAACAGGACGGTGACGGACGGGCTGCGTGACGGAGCGCTGGCAGCCCTCGAAGAGGCCGGCGCAACCGACGTGACCGTCGTCGAGGTGCCGGGCGCTTTCGAGCTGCCACTGGCGGCGCAGCGGTTGGCGCAGGCGGGCTATGACGCCGTCGTGGCGCTCGGGGCGGTCGTCATGGGCGACACCGACCACTACGAGCACGTCGCCCACCGGGCGTCGGAAGGGCTCCAGCGGGTGATGCTCGACACCGGGGTTCCGATCGCGTTCGGGATCCTCACGGTTCGCGAGGCTCACCAGGCTGCGACCCGCAGCGCCCCAGGGCGCGGCAACAAAGGAGCCGAGGCGGCGATGGCAGCCGTCGAGACCGTGCGGGCGCTCCGGAGGATTGCGCCGTGAGAGACTCTGTGCCGCCGTCTTCGGCGCGTTGACAGGCGCGCGGCCAACCGTATACTTCCGGCACAACCGACACGAAGAGGAAGCGCCTGCTTCCCACCCGGCCACGACGAGCGACGCATCGGCGCCGCCCACGGACAGTGCGCCGAGGTACACGAATCTCAGGCAGCTTCGAGCTGCCTTTTTCGTGGGCGGTCGACACGTTCGCGACGACTTGGAGGTCACACATCACCAGCAGAGAACCGAGGGTCAACGACCGGATCCGCGCCAGGGAGGTGCGGCTCGTCGACCCTGAAGGTGGCCAGATCGGCATCAAGTCGATCGAAGAGGCGCGCTGGCTCGCCGACCAGCTCGAGCTGGATCTCGTTGAGGTGGCTCCGGACGCCAGACCACCCGTGGTCAGGCTCATGGACTACGGCAAGTTCAAGTACGAGCAATCGGTTCGGGCCAGAGAGGCTCGCAAGAAGCAGACCAGGACGATCATCAAGGAAGTCCAGTTCCGTCCGAAGATCGGAGACGGGGACTTCGAGGTGAAGCGGAAGCGGGTCGAGCGGTTCCTCGGAGAGGGCGACAAGGTCAAGGTCACCATGCGGTTCCGGGGCAGAGAGGTCACCCACCCCGAGATCGGTCACGCCATCCTTCGCCGGCTGGCGGAGGGTGTCGAGAGCTTCGGCGTGATCGAGACTCCCGCCGCCTTCGAAGGCAGGCAGATCACCATGGTTCTCGCTCCTGTGAAACGATCGAAGACGGAAGACGACCGAGACGAGACAGAGCATGAGGAGACGATCCCAGCCGGTTTGGGCGACCTCGCGGGTGTCGAGGCACCTGCCGATTCGGCCGCCCCGGCGGAGCCGAGCGACGCGGCCGATTCGGCCGAATCAGCGGAATCGGGTGACGCCGCCGGCTCGCCGAGCGGGGACGAAGAAGACTGAGGGATCAGAGGAGAGACGACGTGCCGAAGCAGAAGACGCACAAGGGTGCCGCCAAGCGAATGCGGGTGACCGGGACGGGGAAGATCATGCACCGCAAGGCATGGCACGGTCACAACCGCCACAAGAAGTCGGGGCGACGCTGGCGACGGGTAGCGGGCGACGCCGTCCTCACCGGGGGCGATGCCAAGCGGTCAGCCCGTCTGTTGGGCAGGTAGGAGGAGCAGATGGCACGGGTCAAGAGAGCCGTCAACGCCCGCAAGAAGCGCCGCAAGGTCATGGAGCGGGCGTCCGGTTACACCGGCGCCCGCAGCCGGCGCTACCGGACGGCACGCGAGCAGACGCTCAACTCGCTCCAATATGCGTATCGCGACCGGCGCGCCCGCAAGGGCGACTTCCGCCGCCTCTGGATCACGAGGATCAACGCGGCCGCCCGGCAGCACGGAACCTCGTACTCACGACTGATGGCCGGGCTCAAGGCTGCCGACGTCGAGGTCGACCGCAAGATGCTCGCCGAGATGGCGGTGAACGATCCGGAAGCCTTCGCGGCGCTCGTCGAGGTCGCAGGGGCGTCCGGCTGACGGAGGCGCCGACTTGGTGTCCGATCCGATCACGTCACAACGCAATCCGCGAATCATGTACGCCAGGGGTCTGGCGCGTGCCTCCGTGCGCCGCGCCGAGGGAAGGACCCTCGTCGAGGGCCCGCACGCTCTCGAGGCGGCCTCCGGTGCCGGAGCAGAGATCGTTGAGGTGTTCGCCCTCGAAGACGACCCGATCCCGGAAGCCTTGGGCCTCGGTGACGTCACCGTCCGAGTGAACCGCCACGTCCTCGAGGCGGTGGCGACGACCGGGACGCCGCGCAGCCCGATCGCCATCGTCACGATGCAGGCGCCAAGCTCTCTCGAGGGACGTGACACCCTTGTCCTGTACGAGGTGGGCGACCCCGGGAACGCCGGCACACTGCTGCGCACCGCGTCCGCCTTCGGCATGCAGGTGGCGACCACGCCGAACACCGTCGACATGTGGTCCCCGAAGGTCTTGCGATCCGCCGCGGGCACCCACTGGACGACCGCCATCGTCCCGCTACGAGAGCCCATCGAAGAGCTGCGAGCGGCCGGGCTCCTCCTGGTTGCATCCGTCGTGGCGGGAGGTCTCGGACCGGATGAGGCGTTCGATGGCGGCCGGCCCGTCGCCCTCCTCGTCGGCAGCGAGCCCCACGGGCTCTCGGCTTCGGTGGCCGAGGCGTGCGATCGCGCCCTCACCCTCGGCATGTCGGGTGACGTCGAGAGCCTCAACGTGGCGATCGCAGGCTCGATCGCGATCTACGAGCTCGGCCAGAGGCGTTGAGACGCTCGCCGTGGCGGCGGGTACCCTGCCCCGACGTCCGCCGGCCGTGATATCGTCGCACGGTGCAACACGATCGACTCCGCTTCGCGTTTACCGGGCCCGTGGCCCGGGCCGTAGCCGTCGTGTGATTCGCTCTCCATCTCGTCTCGACGCAGGCCCGGCCAGGACCGGGCCTTTCTCATGCCCTCTGCACCGAGAACGATGGCGATCGAGAGGAGACGGCGATGACTAACGTGACCGGCCGCATGGACCTGCAAGCCTTCCGGGCGCGTGCCGTCGCCTCCATCGCGGCCACCGAGACTCTGGAGGGGCTGGCCGAGGTCGAGGAAGAGTTCCTCGGTCGTGACTCCGACCTGGCGGCGGCGAGGCGTTCGCTCGGGGGCATGGACCCGGACGAGCGGCGTGA
Source organism: Acidimicrobiia bacterium (assembly GCA_036396535.1). Classification (NCBI taxonomy): domain Bacteria; kingdom Bacillati; phylum Actinomycetota; class Acidimicrobiia; species Acidimicrobiia bacterium. The sequence continues at coordinate 20,178 of DASWKR010000046.1, forward strand.
TGCCGGGCGTGCCATCAACGAGACCGTCCAGGACCTCGAAGGCGCGCTCGCCGAGAAGCGGGCGGTCCTCGAACGGGTGCAGCGGGCCGGGGAGATGGAAGACGAGGCACTCGACGTCACCGTCGACCGCCGCAGACTTCCGCTCGGGACGCTCCATCTCATCCAACAGGTGACCGACGAGGTCGTCGACATCTTCGTCGGGCTCGGGTACCGCGTCGCCGAGGGCCCGGAAGCTGAGCTCGCCTGGTACAACTTCGACGCCCTCAACACGCCACCGGATCATCCGGGCAGGCTCGAATCGGACACGATGTACCTGGACTACGGCGACCCTGCGGACGAGGTGCTGCTGCGGGCGCACACCTCGCCGATCCAGGCTCGCTACATGGAGTTGCACGAGCCACCGGTCTACATCGTGGCGCCCGGCCGGGCGTACCGGAACGACACCATCGACGCCTCTCACCTGCCCGTCTTCCACCAGATCGAGGGCTTGGCCGTCGACGAGTCGATCCGGTTCTCCGACCTCAAGGGGACCCTGGCCGAGTTTGCACGTCAGTTCTTCGGTGCGGCGACCGAGGTCAGGCTGCGACCGCACTTCTTCCCGTTCACGGAACCATCCGCCGAGCTCGACGTGTCGTGCTTCAACTGCGACGGGGGAGAGGCAGGATGCCGGGTGTGCAAGGGAAGGGGATGGCTCGAGATGCTCGGCTGCGGGATGGTGGATCCGAACGTGTTCCTCGCGGTCGGGTACGACCCCTCCGAGGTCACCGGGTTCGCCTTCGGGATGGGGGTCGAGCGTCTGGCGATGGTGCGTCACGGCATCGACTCGATCAGGCACTTCATCGACAACGACGTCCGGTTCCTCCGGCAGTTCGCGGGGTAGCCGATGCGGGTCTCCATGCGCTGGCTCAGCGAGCTCGTCGATCTGCCGACGTCCGATGTCGGCGAGCTGACCCGCGCCTTCGACTACCTCGGCCACCAGGTCGAGGACATCATCCATTACACGGCCGACTGGACCGATGTTGTCGTCGGGAGGGTGGAGAGCATCGAGCCGCACCCCGACGGCGATCAGGTGAGGGTCACCCGCGTCGACGTCGGCGACGGCTCTCTCCATCAGATCATCTGCGGAGCGTGGAACTTCGACGAGGGCGCCGTCGTGCCCGTGGCCCTGCCGGGTGCCGTCCTGGCGGGCGGGTTCGAGATCGCCAGCCGCCGCATCCGGGGCGTCGAGTCCAACGGCATGATCTGCTCCGAGGGAGAGCTCGGGCTGGGAGACGACCAGGCGGGGATCATGGTGCTCGATCCGGACGTGCCGATCGGCGTTGCGTTTGCGTCGGTTCTCGAGTTGCCGGACGTCGTCTTCGACATCGACGTGACGACGAACCGGCCGGATGTGATGGGGATGGTCGGTGTCGCCCGGGAGCTCGCCGCCTGGTTCGGCATCCCGTACGGCCGGCCGGAAACGAAGCTCGATCCCGTGGCAGGGGCTCCCGACGTCGCCGTCACCATCTCGGCGCCCGACGGGTGCAACCGCTTCGTCGCCCGCGAGATCAGGGGAATCACCGTCGGGCCGTCGCCTCTGTGGATGCGCCAGCGGCTCCGCAAGGCGGGGCAGCGCCCGATCTCGAACGTCGTCGACGTCACGAACTACGTCATGCTCGAGATGGGCCATCCGCTCCATGCGTTCGACGCCGACCGGGTCGCAGGCGGTCGGCTCGACGTCCGCTGGGCGACGGGCGGCGAGGTCATCGTGACGCTCGACGACGCCACCCGCAGGCTGTCCTCCGAGGACCTCGTGATCGCCGACGCCGACGGGCCCACCTCGCTGGCAGCCGTGATGGGCGGGGCGCGATCCGAGGTCGTCGAGGAGACGAAGCGCGTCCTCATGGAAGCCGCCTCGTGGAACCCGGCCGTCGTCATGCACACCTCGCGCCGCCACGACCTCCAGTCGGAGGCTTCCGCCCGCTTCCAACGGGGCGTCGACCCGAATCTGGCGCCGCAGGCGAACGCCCGAGCCAGCAGGCTGCTCGCCGAGGTGGCCGGTGGAGAGGTCCTGGAGGAAGCCATCGACATCGTGGCGAAGCGCTTCGATCCGGTCACGATCGAGCTGCCCATCACCGAGGTACACCGGCTTCTCGACGACACCTTCACCGTCGAACGCTGCGCAAGGCTGCTGCGACGTCTCGACTTGGGCGTCACCGAGTCCACCGGGTTCCTGTCGGTCGAGGTGCCGACCTACCGCGGCGACCTCACGCGCCCCGTCGATCTCGTCGAGGAGGTCGCCCGGCTCGCCGACTACGACACCTTCCCGGCGACGGTTCCCACCGGCCCGGCGGGAGGGCTCTCGGTCGAGCAACGAAGGCTGCGGAGGCTCCACGAGACGCTTCGGGGGCTGGGATTGCACCAGGTGATCAACCTCCCCTTCGTGTCGGAAACCGAGCTCGAGGAGTTCGCCTCTGCCGAGTCGGCGGGGGTCGTGGCGGTGCGCAACCCGCTGCGAGACGACCAGTCGAAGCTGCGCCAGAGCCTCCTACCTGCGCTATTGCGCGACATGCGGGACAATCGGAACAGGGGAGCCGCCTCGGTGGCGGTGTTCGAGACGGGGCGGACGTTTTTCGACACGCCGGCGGGCGACGATCCCCGCCTCCCTCACCAGCCGGTACGCCTCGGAGTCGCCATCACGGGCCCGTTCGGCCCATTGGCGCTCGGCCGGCCTGCGCCTGATGCCGATGCCGCCACCGCCTTCGCCGTCCTGCGAGCCGTCGGCGACGTGCTCGGCGTGCACCTCGACCGCAGGAAGGCGTCTCCGTCCGGGCTCCACCCGACCCGCTCCGCCGAGGTGCTCCACGGGGGACAGGTCGTTGGGGTCGCCGGCGAGCTCCATCCCGACATCGCCGAGCGCCTCGCCATCCTGGGGAGGGTTGCGGTCCTCGAGGTCGCCGTCGAGCCGCTCGTCGCGGAGACTCCGACCCGTCAGATGGCGCCGCTGTCGACCTACCCGCACGTCGACTTCGACCTGTCGTTCGACATTCCCGAGGGTCTTGCCGGCGCCGACCTGCTCGAGGCGACCAGCGGCGCCTCGTCCCTGGTCGAGTCGGCCGAGGTCTTCGACGAATACCGGACGCCGGACGGGATGTATCGCCAAGCCATCCGCTTTCGGCTCAGGGCAGGCGACAGGACCCTCTCGGCGGACGAGATCGCCGCCGAACGAGACGCCATGATCGCGGCGGCCGCTCGACTCGGGGCGACGCTGCGAGGGGCAGGCTGAATTGGTCCCCGAGGAGGATGCTCCGTGGACTTCCTGATGACGACCGACCTCGGTCCAGACGGCCTGGGTGCAGTGCTCGATCTGGCTGCCGCCGTCAAGGCCGACCGCTCGCTCCATCGAGGGACGCTGCGAGGGCTCAAGGTCGGCCTCTTCTTCGAAAAGCCCTCGACGAGGACCCGGGTTTCGTGTGAGGCAGCCGTCGTCGACCTAGGAGCACACCCGGTCGTCCTCAAGAGTGACGAGGTCGGACTCGGTCGCCGCGAGGCGGTCGCCGACGTCGCCAGGGTGCTCGATCGCTACCTGGACATTCTCGCTTTTCGGGTGTTCGACCACCGCCATCTGGTCGAGTTGGCGGACAACGCCGATGCCCCGGTCGTCAACCTTCTGTCCGACCGCAGCCATCCCTGCCAGGCGCTCGCCGATCTGCAGACCGTACGAGAGCATCGCGAGCTGGCGGGGACGATCCTCACCTACGTCGGCGACGGCAACAACGTGGCCCACTCGCTCATGCTCGCCGGGGCGATGTCGGGGATGGAGATCAGGGTGGCGGCACCTCCGGGCTTCGAGCCGGCGGCGGACATCACAGCCGAGGCGATGGCGATCGCCCGCACGACCGGGGGCAGCATCATGGTGACGAGCGATCCGCACGTCGGGGTGGCGGGCGCCGACGTGGTCTACACGGACGTGTGGGCCTCGATGGGCCAGGAGGACGAGGCAGAAGAGCGGCGCCGCCTCTTCGCCCCATTCCAGGTCGACTCGGAGCTCTTCGGTGAAGCGGCTCGCCACGCCATCTTCCTCCATTGCCTGCCGGCCCATCGCGGCGAAGAGGTCACCGACGACGTGATCGAGCACGAGCGGTCCTTCGTGTTCGACCAAGCCGAGAACCGCATGCATGCCTTCAAGGCCCTCCTGGTCCAACTCCAGCTTCGGTGAGCCGCTCCTCGATCGTCGACCTCCTCACAGGAGACGTGCGGGAGGTGGCGCCCCGCCTGCTCGGCTGCCGGATCCGCACCCGCTTCGACGACGTGGTCACCGAGGTCGAGCTGACCGAGGTCGAGGCGTACGCAGGTGACGAAGACCCCGCCAGCCACGCATATCGCGGCATGACTCGCCGCAACGTGGCGATGTTCGGGCCACGGGGGACGCTGTACGTCTACCGGTCGTACGGGATCCACTGGTGCATGAACATCGTCACGGGCGGCGACGGGATACCGCACGCCGTCCTCCTCAGAGGCGGCCGTCCGATCCGGGGCCGTCCGGCCATGGAGGCGAGGAGAGGAAGGGCCGACCGGCTCACAGACGGTCCCGGCAAGCTCACCGAGGCGCTCGGGGTCACCGGAGCCCACGACCACACGTCCGTGCTCACCGGGCCGGTGCGCCTCCTCGACGCCCTCAGGGCCCCGCCCGCCGTCGAGGCGACACCACGCATCGGGGTCAGCAAGGCGGCCGACGAGCCGTGGCGCTGGGTCGTCAGGGATTGACCCACAGGTGGATGGTGCCCTCGATCGGGAGCCCGGCGGCCGGCGACTGCATCCACACCATCCCGGAGCGGGCGGCCGCCGACTCGGCGTCGGCCTCGGCGCGGGTGATGACGAGGTAGCGATGGCCGAGGTTCTCGAGCGCCGTCACGGCATCTCCGACCGGCAGCCCGAGCATCGCCGGCGCCGTCGTTCCCGGCTCCGGCCCTGCCACGGTGAGCGTGGCGGTGGCGCCCTCCACGACGGTGGCCCCGGCGAGGGGTCGCTGCTCGAGCACCGTACCGGAGGGCAGGCTGCCCGCCTCCGACCAGATGAGGCGCGCCTCGAAGCCCGCCGCGGTGACGACCTCGACGGCGCGCCCGAGGTCGAGCCCTACGAGCGAAGGCATCAGGCCGGTGCCGGTCAGCGGCAGTCCGTCGAGCACGGTGCCGGTGCACACGACAGTGGGCACCTGGTCGGCGGGAAGGCGCACCCTCTGGACGTGGTCGCGGGGACAGTGCGGGCCGGCGAGCAAGCCCGTGTCGAGATCGATCTCGACGGTCACGAGGCCGTCTGTCCCTATCGTCGCCAGGTCGCCGTACGGAGTGGTCGCCAGGGCGGCCGAAGCGAAGGCGGCCCATATCTCGGCCGGCCACCGGCCCCCCGTCACCGGGAAGTCGGTGTTCGGAGGTTCGAGGGGCACCAATCCCTCGGCGAAGCCCACCCAGACTCCCGCCACGAGCTCGGGCGTGTAGCCGATGAACCAGGCATCGGCATGGCTCTGCGACGTTCCCGTCTTGCCTGCGATCTCGCGTCCGATCCTGGCTCGCTGGCCGGTTCCCCTCTGCACCACCTCGGTGAGCGCCGCGGTGACGTCATCGGCGACCGAGCGCGGCATCGCCTCGGTCACCACCGGAACGGCCGACCAGACGTTCGCACCATCTGAGTCGTCGATCGACGTGACGAGGATCGGCTCGACGTGGACGCCTCCCGTGGCGAACGTCCCGTAGGCCGACGTCATGTCGAGCACCGTCACCTCCTGGGCGCCGAGGGCGAGCGAGTGGAGCGGCTCGAGGTCGGTGGAGATCCCGGCCGCCTCGGCGACCCCGGAGACGCGGTCCGGGCCGACGGCGTCGATCAGCCGGGCGTAAGCCACGTTGACCGAGAACACCGTCGCCTCGGACAAGGTGAGGCTCGGGAACTTGGCGCCCCCATAGTTGTCGACCTTCCACGGCCCCGAGGGCGTCGCGATCTCGACCGATCTTCCCGCTTCGATCACGTCGCCGAGACCCCATCCGCTCTCGAGCGCCGCCGCCAGCACGAACGGCTTGAACGACGAGCCCGGCTGCCTCCGGCCTTGGGTCGCCAGGTTGAACTGGGCGATCGGGTCGTCGGGGTCGTAGAAGTCGCGCCCCCCGACCATCGCCAGCACGTGGCCGGTGCGCGGGTCGATGGCGACCATCGCTCCCGACGGTCCGTCGTCGGCGATGACGGATCCCACGGCCTCCTCGGCTGCGTCTTGGACGAACGGGTCGATCGTCGTGTGGATGCGAAGCCCGCCGCGGAAGAGCATGTTGAAGCGCTCTGTCGTCGTCTCGCCGAGCCGCGGGTCGTCGAGCAGTCGGCGCCTCACCGCCTCGACGAAGTGGGGGTACCGGGCCTTCGCCGAGATTCGGGGCCGCAGCTCAACGGTCTCGGACCTCGCAGCGGTCAGCGCTGCCTCGTCGATGTAACCGAGCTGGCGCATCTTGTCGAGGACCGTGTCCCGCCTGTCGATCGCACCGTCCGGGTTCTCGTATGGGTTGAGGCGCGACGGCGCCTTGATCAGCCCGGCCAGCATGGCGGCCTGTGCGACCGACAGCCTCCCGAGGGGCTCATCGAAGTATCGATCGGCCGCCGTGGCGACCCCGTAGGCGCCATTGCCGAAGTACACCGTGTTGAGGTAGCGCTCGAGGATCTCCTCCTTGTCGAGCCCCTCTTCGAGACGCACCGCCAGGACGGCCTCCTCGAGCTTGCGGTCGAGCGAGACGTCGGAGCTGAGCAGCACGTTCTTGAGGTACTGCTGGGTGATGGTCGAGCCGCCCTGAACGACGTCGCCTGCTTCGATGTTGGCGATGATCGCCCGGCCGATCGCTTCGAGGTCGACCCCCGAGTGCTCCCAGAAGCGCTCGTCCTCGATCGCCACCACGGCGTCGATCACGACGCGGGGGATGTCTTCGTACTCGACGAGCTGACGGTCCTCTCCGGCGTGCCACTCGGCGAGCACCGAGCCGTCCGAGGCGTAGACGATCGTCGTTTCCGCCCCCGCCCCTGGAATCCCGGGATCGGCGAGGGGCTCGACGGAACAGGCCGCGGTCAGGAGCGCAACCGCGGCGAACGACATGAGCCAGCGCTGCACGGCTCAACGGTAGGTCGACCTCGGCGGGCAGTGGGGGATTTCCGCCGCGCCGCGGCCGTCGGGCCGGACCTCACTAACCTCGCCCGACCATGGACTTCTTGCCGGTCTCGGAGCAGCTGACTCGCCTCACCCGCGGTGTCGATACGATTCTGCCCGAGGGGGATCTGGAGGGGCTCCTCGGAGAGGGGCGGCCGCTGCGGGTCAAGCTCGGTGTCGATCCGACCGCTCCGGACGTGACTCTCGGTTGGGCGGTGGTGCTACGGCTGCTGCGGAGATTCCAGGAGCTCGGGCACGTCGCCGTGCTGATCCTCGGCGACTTCACCGCCCAGGTCGGCGACCCCTCCGGCAAGTCGGAGACCCGCCGCAGGCTGAGCGGCGACGAGGTCGACTCCTACGTCGGTGGCGTGATGGGGACCATTCGTGAACTGCTCCTCCCCGACAACCTCGAAGTTCGCCCCAACTCGGAGTGGCTCGCCAAGATGGACATGCACGACGTCCTCGACCTGATGTCGAAGTTCACGGTGTCCCGCATCATGGATCGCGACGACTTCAGCAAGCGCTGGGACGCCGGCGATCCGATCTCGCTGATCGAGTTCATGTACCCGTTGCTCCAGGCGTACGACTCGGTCGCGGTCGAAGCGGACATCGAGATCGGGGGAACCGACCAGCTGTTCAATCTGCTCGTCGGCCGCGACCTCCAGTCTCGCTCGGGACAGCGGCCCCAGGTGGTGATGACGATGCCTTTGCTCGTCGGCACCGACGGCGCCAGGAAGATGTCGCAGTCGCTCGGCAACTACGTCTCGGTCACCGACGAGCCATCCGAGATGTTCGGGAAGACCATGAGCATCCCGGACGGCGCCATGAGGCAATGGATGGTCCTGGCCGCCGAGCGCTCCGAGGCCGAGGCCGACGATGCGATGCACGGCATCGAGGTGGGTCGGCTCCACCCCGGCGACGCCAAGCGGGCGCTCGCCCGAGAGATCGTGGCTCTCTACTGGGGGGCGGGGGCGGCCGAGGAGGCGGAGGCGGCGTTCGACAGGGTCTTCAGGGAGCACGGCGCCCCCGACGAGGTCGACGATCTGGCGCTCCCTTCCGACGACCCGGTCTGGCTGCCCGGACTCATCGCATCCGGTGGGCTCGCCGCATCGAACTCCGAGGCTCGCCGGCTCCTCGACCAGGGGGCCGTGAAGCTCGACGGGGAGAAGCTCACGGACCTCGAGGTTCCTCGATCGAGACTCGTCGGAGCGCTGCTCCAGGTCGGGAAGAGACGCTTCGCCAGGCTGATCGGGTGAGGACTTGGGCTTTCGGCACCGAAGTGCTTGAATGGCCGTTCGCCCGGTACGACCGCGTCGCCGACGCGGCGCGCCGGTGGTAGAGTTTGAGACCCCTCTGCGCTGTCGCGCGTCGAGGGTCCGGGCTCCTTGACAACTGAACAGCGTGTCAAAAGCCAGCATGCACTCAGACCCTCGGTCCGCTCAGGCGGCGCCGGCGTGTCTGGGTGATGCAAACAACGACCGTGCCACCAAGAGGACCCCGTCCTCGGCACGGTCTCCTTTGGGACGGGATCGACGTCTTCGGACGGCGGTTCCGCTCCTTGGTCGAACTTTCGATGGAGAGTTTGATCCTGGCTCAGGACGAACGCTGGCGGCGTGCCTAATGCATGCAAGTCGAACGAGAACCACCCAACTCGTAAGAGGAGGGTGGGGACAGTGGCGAACGGGTGCGTAACACGTGAGGAACCTGCCCTGAAGACCGGGATAGCCCAGGGAAACTTGGATTAATACCGGATGTCCTCAGCGGACCGCATGGTCTGCTGAGGAAACGGTCAGCCGCTTCAGGATGGCCTCGCGGCCTATCAGCTCGTTGGTGGGGTAACGGCCTACCAAGGCAACGACGGGTAGCTGGTCTGAGAGGACGATCAGCCACACTGGGACTGAGACACGGCCCAGACTCCTACGGGAGGCAGCAGCAGGGAATATTGCACAATGGGCGCAAGCCTGATGCAGCGACGCCGCGTGCGGGATGAAGGCCTTCGGGTTGTAAACCGCTTTCAGGAGGGA
>DASWKR010000047.1 GCA_036396535.1 Acidimicrobiia bacterium
ACCCAGGCGTCGTACGTCTCCCGCGCCGTCGCCGCGTTGGCCTTCGGGTGGTACGGAGTCTCGCCGGCGAAGGGCGTCTCTGCGCTTCGCTTCTCCCACGTCGATGGGAGGAACTGAAACAAGCCTGCGGCCCCCGAGTTCGGGTTGAGGGCGAACGGGTCGCCGTTCGACTCGCAGTCGATGATGATCAGGGCGTTGTCGGTCTGACCGATGTCGCCGAAGTTGCGGTCGACGAGGTTGCGCCATGCCTCCTCGTCGCGAGGACCCCGGTAGTTCAACTCGCAGTTGTGCTCCCGCTCGGCCTTGCAGACGTCGCTGTAGAAGCCGCCGAAGGCCTTGTCGCGGCCTGCCTTGCCGAAGAGTCGGTCGTTGCCGTTGCCGCCGCGCAGCACGTCGTCCCCTCTGCCGCCCCGGATCGTGTCGCCACCCTTCTCACCAAAGATGACGTCGTTGCCTGCATTTCCGAAGATCACGTCCTTGCCGGCCCCGCCGCAGATGACGTCGTTCCCGCCGCGCCCGCGGATGCGGTCGTCGCCTGCTCCCCCATCGATGACGTCGCGCCCCGAGGTGCCATCGATCTCATCGGGACCGGCGGTTCCTCTGATCGTGACGGGGTGGCCGCCGCAGGTCGCCGACGCCGCACCGGCGCCGGCGGGCGTCGCGACGATGAGACCTGTGAGGAGGACGAGAACAGCCACGAGACCTACGCCCCGCGAGCGGCTTTCAGTTGGCGCCATGCCCCAGGAGTATCGGCAGAAAGCATGCGAACCTTCAAACCGACAATTGGCAGAGCCTGGGGGGCACCAGGGTCAATCGGCGCGCGCCGACTTGTACTTGCAGTCGTACTCGACGATCTTGCAGCGGCAGTTCGTCCACGGATCCCATCCGCCGCCTCCTCGATCCTCGCTCCACTCGTAGAGGAAGCGCGCCGAGGCCGTGGCCGCCACGGGGTGATATGGCGTCTCGCCTGCCCACCCCGCCCCGTCGCTCGCCCAGTCCCACGTATCGGGGATGAACTGGAACAGCCCCTTGGGTCCGTGACCGTCCGGGTTGTACGCGAACGGGTCGCCATTGGATTCGCAGTCGACGATCGTGAGCGCGTTCGCCGTCTGCCCGATGTCGCCGAAGTACTCATCAACGAGGGCCTCCCACAGTTCCACCGGGCGGGGCCCTCTGTAGTCGAGCTCGCACCTCGACTCATCCTCGGCGCGGCACACATCGCTCCACCGTGACCCGCCGGCGAAATCGACACCGCCCCTGCCGAAGATCCGATCATTCCCGCCCCCTCCGAACAGCGAATCGTCTTGGCCACCGCCGTAGAGCCGGTCGTGACCATGGTTGCCGTGAACGGTGTCCGCGCCGGGCCCCCCATAGAGCACGTCCTTGCCTTGCCCTCCGTGAATATCGTCTCGCCCGGCGCCGCCGCAGATGAGGTCGTTGCCTCCGCGGCCCCGGATGACGTCGCGGCCGCCCTTGCCCACCACCACGTCACTGGCCGGGGTCCCTTCGATCAGGTCGTCGGCAGACGTGCCGACGATCGTGGCAACGACACCATGGCAGAGCTCGACCGCGGCGGACGCCACCCCGATCGGGGAGGCGCTGAGTGAGCCGATGAGGGCGAGCGAAGCCGCCAAGCGCACTGCTCCGCCGGCTGGGGGCTGACGAGCCACGGGCCCGAGGGTACCGATGGCACCACGCGATCTTCAATCGAGATCAGGCGGCGGTCCGTTCCGCCTGTTCGAGGACCCGGAGCACGTTGTCACCCAGGGTCATCCGGATCTCCTGCTCGGGCCATCCCCGGCGCAGCAGCTCCTCGGTGACGGCTGGGAAGCACGAGACGTCCTCGAGGCCGGTCGGCGTCGTTTCGATCCCGTCGAAGTCGCTACCGATCCCGACCGAGGCGACCCCTGCGACCTCGGCGATGTGCTCCAGGTGGTCGACGACGTGGCCGACCGTTCCCGGGTCGAGTTGCATCGCCGTCGCCCGTGCCGCGCTCGCAGCGGCAAAGCCGGCCTCGTCCTGCGGGTCGAACTCGGCGCGCAGCGCCCGCTCCGCCTCGAACATGTCGAGGGCGGATCGCGCCGTCGACGCCACGACGAATGCCGGGCAGAACACGGCCATCACGACGCCTCCGGTCTCGCCGACTGCACGCAGCACGTCGTCCGGGACGTTGCGAGGGTGGTCCGTGACCGCTCGGGCGCCCGAATGAGAGGCGATCACAGGGACCACGCTGGCGTCGATGGCGTGTCGCATCGTGGCGGCCGACACGTGCGAGATGTCGACGAGCATCCCGAGGCGGTTCATCTCGCGGACGACCTCCCTGCCGAAGCCGGTCAACCCGCCGTTCGATTCGATGTCGGTTGCCGAGTCGGCCCACTCGATCGTGGAGCCGTGCGTGAGCGTCATGTAGCGCACCCCCGCTGCGGCGAGTGCTTCGAGCTTGTCGAGGGAGCCTTCTATGGCGTGCCCGCCTTCGGCGCCGATCAGGCTCGCCACCTTGCGCTCCTCCCGCGCCCTCATGACGTCTGCCGCGGTGGTCGCCGGCGTCAGCCTCCGAGGATCGGCGGCGACCATTGCCTGGACGAGCGAGACCTGCGCCATGACCTCATCGAATGGGTCGGGACGCCAGGACGGGACATATACGGACCAGAACTGTCCGCCGACGCCGCCCTCGAGCAACCTGGCGGTGTCCGTGTGGTATCCGGCGAGGTGCCGTCGAGGGTCCGCGACGTCGAGACTTCCGCCCGCTCTCACCCGTATCGCCCACGGCAGGTCGTTGTGCCCATCGACGACGGGGAGGCTGGCGTGGATGTGCTTCGCCTCGGCGGCGAAGTCGGTCATCCTCCCGTTCCCCACGTCTCGAGTGTCACGCCGAGCCCGTCCGCCATCCGGTTGACGTAGGCGTAGTACGAGGTCACCTCGCAGATGTCGAGGATGTCGCGATCCCCGAATCCCTCTCGCCGCAGGTTCCCGATGTCGTCCTCGGTGACGGATGCCGGGGCGACCGTCAGCTTGACGGCATAGTCGAGCATGGCGCATCTCGCGGCGCTCAAGCCGGCTGTTCGCCAGTCGCTCTCGATGCGTCCGAGCAGGTCGTCGTCGCGGAGGAGGCGGCGCAGACCGCGCCGGTGATGGACGACTCAGTAGTGACAGTCGTTCACGGAGCTGACGACGAGGGCGATCAGCTCCCTCTCCACCTTGCGCAGGGTCTTCGTGCCTGCCATCGCCGACCGATAGAGAGCGTCGTGAGCCGCCATGGCTGCCGGGTTCAGGGAGTGGATCTGCATGATGTTATCGACGCGCCGCGCCTCCGGGTCCTCGACTCGACGGCGCATCTCGGCGAGATCGCCGGACCACTCGTCCTCACGGATCGTCTCGATCCAGGCCACGTTGCACCTCCGCTCCTTGCCGCGGCACGGCCGGACGGTACTGGCCTCGTCCAGGCGGCACCGGTCACCGATGTAGCCTCCCTGCCGAATGCGCCCCGCCGCCGAGCTGCTGTTGATCGAGAGCGCGGCGCTGCGCATCGCCCTCGCCCCTGTCCCGCCCGACGACTTCGATCGTCCGACCGTCTGCGTCGGCTGGAGCGTTCGGGACGTCATCGCCCATTGTGCGGCAGCGCTTACCCGCACGGCATCGGGCGACCTGCACGACTTCTCACCCGAAGCCAATCAATCAGACGTGGACGCCAGAAAGTCGTGGCAGCTCGAGGAATTGCTCGAAGAGCTCCATCGCGGCTACCAGGACGCCGCGGTCGCCATCGACCGGTCCGGAGGGGCACTCGACGGCGTCGGTCTCGGTGAGTGGATCCACGGCGGTGACATCCGTGAGGCGCTCGGGCTGCCGGGCGCGTACGTCAGCGAAGGATCCGACCTCGCCGTCCCCCTCCTCGTCGAGCGCAGCGCCTCCCGCAGCATGCGGAGCGTGGTCGCCACGATCGACGGCGAGGTGCACTCTCTCGGGAGGGACGACGGGACGCCGGCCGCCACGCTCGTGACCGATGTGGAGACATTCGTGCGACTCTGCGGAGGACGCAGCCCGAATGGCGCCGGGTTCACATTGGAGGGCGCCGCTCCCGACGACCTCGTGCTGTTCAGCTGAGCTCGCTCGGCGGTGCGGCGCGCCTTCAGTGGTTGCGCAACGCCGAGATGAGCCGACGTTTCGACATCTTCGAGCGTCCGCTGATGCCGACGTCCTTCGCCTTGTCGTACAGCTCGTCCTTCGTCCACTCCTCGTACTTCGCAGCCTTGCCGCCGCGTCTGCCCGCAACGGATGCCGGGGTGTTGGCGATGCGGGCCGCCTTCTTCTTGCTCATCCCGTCCTCTCGCATCGCCTCGTACCGGTCGTCGTCCTCGACGGTCGGCCTGTCTCGCTTCGGCATCGCCTCTCCTCTCTCGAGTCGCGCCGCCACGTACCCGCCGGCGTCGCACCTGAAACTGGCCGGCGTCGTCCAATGGGCGAGCGAGCGTCACCGCATAGAATCGGTCCATGGGCGCCTGGGACATCGGGCCCTTCGACAACGACGACGCCGCAGACTGGGTGTGGAAGCTGGACGGGGCCTCCGACTATGCATACGTCGTCGCCGCACTCGCACCAGTAGCGAGGTGCGACCGAGACGCCCAACTCGCCGCCTGGGATGCCTCCGTCGCCGTTGCCGCTGCAGAGTCGCTGGCCGCCGCCGCACAGCGACCGGGGCCGTGGCGACTGCCCGAGTCGGTGTGCTCATGGATCGACCGTATCGAGAGGGCGCCGACGCCGGACGAGCGTGAGGTCGCCAGGGCCGCCGTGCAGCGGGCGGGGACGGCGCCTTCCGAGCTCCTCGAGATGTGGAACGAGGCGGGCGCCGATGAGTGGCTCGCCGGCCTCGGTGATCTGGACGGGCGGCTCGCTCCCTGATTCCGGTCAGACCTGAGTGATGCAGTCCTCGTCTGCGGTGGCGTGCGGGGTGAGCACTGCGAGAGTGGTCTGGCGGGTGGCTCCGAGCAGCCCGCGCACGATGCCTTGGTCGAGCCGACAGACCACCTCGGGGTGGTTCGCCGCGGTGTCGCCGAACGGACAGAAGCGGCTGATGATCTGCCTGTCGTCGGTGTTGGCCTCCGCCTCGAAGCCGACGCCCATCATCGCTCTGGCGACGGCCTGCACGGCCTCGGTGAACCCGGCCTCCTCGGGTAGCCCGATCTCGGCGGCCAGCTCACGTCCATATTCCCGGCCCACCTCCTCGGCGACGGCGGCGGCAGTGGTCGGGGAGAGGCGCTCGACGACTCGAACGAGCAACTCGGACAGCAGGTCGTATCGGCGGGCCGGGAACTGCAGCGACACCTCCTTCGAGGTGACTTCGTAGTGCTTGGCCGGGCGGCCGGCACCCGGTCCCTGCTTTCCAGAGCGCCTGCGGTGCGTCACCTGCAGATACCCGTCGTCGACGAGTCGGTCGAGGTGGTGGCGCGCCACGTTCGTGTGGATGGCGAAGAGGGCCGCGATCTCTGATGCGGTGACGGACTCTGGGGCCTCGCGGACGGAGACGTAGATCCCGCGCCGGGTCGGATCGCCGAGCGAGGCGGCGAGGTCTCCGATCTGCTTGTCGAACAGACTCGTATCCATGTCGCGGGCTCCTCATCGGTGGCGGGGCCCGGAAGGGGAGAACCCGACCTCCACTATAGTTTCTATCTACTACGCAGATAGGAGATGCAGTTTTGGTAGACGTCGCTGCGCTCAGGGCTGCCATCGGGGCAGTGGAGGATCCCGAGATCCATCGATCACTCGAAGAGCTGAACATGCTGCGCGATCTGCAGGTCGCCGACGACGGTTCCGTCAGCGCCCTCGTCGCGCTGACCATCCCCGGCTGTCCCCTCAAGGACAAGCTGACCGCAGACGTGACCGCCGCAGCCATGGCGGTTCCGGGCGTCACCCGAGTCGACGTGGAGTTCACCCACATGACGGACGAGGAGCGAGCCGGCCTCGTCGAGCACGTCCGCGGCGCTCCGACCCGTGAGATCACCATCGGTAGGCCCGGCTCCAACACCAGGGTCATCGCCGTGTCGTCCGGCAAGGGCGGCGTCGGCAAGTCCTCGGTGACCGCCAACCTCGGGGTGGCGCTCGCCAGGCTCGGCAAGACGGTCGGCATCATCGACGCCGACGTCTGGGGGTTCTCGATTCCGAAGATGCTCGGCGCCGACCGCCAGCCGACCGTGATCGACGAGACGCTGCTGCCGCCCGAGATTCACGGCGTTCGCATCATGTCGATGGACTACTTCGTGCAGCCCGACCAGGCTGTCATCTGGCGCGGTCCGATGCTCCACAAGGCGCTCGAGCAGTTCCTCGCAGACGTCCACTGGGGGGACCCGGATTTCCTCCTCATCGACATGCCCCCGGGCACGGGCGACATCGCCATCTCGATGTCGCAGTTCCTGCCGCGGGCTCAGGCGATCGTTGTCACGACCCCTCAGATCACCGCGCAGCGTGTCGCCAAGCGGGCGGCCCTGATGGCCCGCAAGGTCAACCAGGAGGTCATCGGCGTCGTCGAGAACATGTCGTGGTTCACGGGCGACGACGGCAAGCGCTACGCGATCTTCGGCGAAGGCGGCGGTCAGTCTCTCGCCGACGAGCTCGAGGTGCCGCTACTCGGCCAGATCCCACTCGTGCCTGCGCTGCGTGAGGGTGCCGACCGCGGCCAGCCCGCGACGATCGCCGACCCGGGCGGAGAGGCGACGCTCGCTTTCCAGGACCTCGCCCACGAGGTCGAG
The DNA here is from genome assembly GCA_036396535.1 of Acidimicrobiia bacterium. Classification (NCBI taxonomy): domain Bacteria; kingdom Bacillati; phylum Actinomycetota; class Acidimicrobiia; species Acidimicrobiia bacterium. Next base: position 6,741 of record DASWKR010000047.1, read on the forward strand.
GCCCGCAAACCTCGCCTGCGAAGCCACCCGGAGCTCATCGTCCGCTAGATCGAACTTCCGTTCTTGCGTCCCTCCGACGCCTATGTGCGATGTGGGGACGCCGGAACGAGTGACGCCACCCGCCGATCCGTTCTTGCGTCCCTGCGACGCCTATGTGCGATGTGGGGACGCCGGAACGGGTGACGCCACCCGCCGATCCGTTCTTGCGTCCCTGCGACGCGTATGTGCGATGTGGGGACGCCGGAACGGGGCGAGACGGGGGAGGGTGGACCGGCCCCGTGGTAGCTTCCCTCGATCCAACGGAGGACATCCATGGCCGACACCGTGAAGGTGCGCATCGGGGTGCACAGCGCCCGAGAGCTCGAGCTCGACGTAGAGGACGCCGACGCGACCGTCGCTGCCGTCGAGAAGGCAGTCTCGAACGGCGACGGTCTGGTGTGGATCAAAGACGCCAAGGGCCATCGTCACGGGATCGTCGCCGCCCAGATCGCCTTCGTCGAGGTCGAGAGCAAGGACGAGAAGTCCGTCGGATTCGGCGTCGGCGGCTGAGCTACTCGCAGTTCACGACGACCTCGCCGTTGAGGCAGCTGTCGGTGTCTTTGCCGCCGTAGAGGGTGTCCGTGCCCGGTCCCCCGTCGAGGGTGTCGTCGCCCCGGTTCCCCTTGAGGAGATCGTTCCCGCCGTTGCCCATGATGGTGTCGTCGCCACCCTCACCTCGGAGCACGTCGTTGCCGTCGCTGCCGATCAGGATGTCGCCCGAGCTCGAGCCGATGAATACCTCGAACCCGCTGAACGTTGCGGTGACATCTCCCGTCACGCTGCCCGCGGCGACGTCGATGGTGGATGCCGCCCGCACGAAGAGGCGATCCTTGTCGGCACCACCTGCCACGACGTGGCCGTTGCCCTCGATGACGACCTCATCGCGGCCGGGGCCCGCCATGAGCTCGTCGGGCTCGTCCTGCTGGCAGCAGTTGCTGAGTACGTCCCGGCCGGTTCCCCCATTCAGATGGTCGCTCCCGATTCCGTCGAGGATGGTGTCGGCACCTGGCCCGCCATCGACCGTATCGTTGCCCTCCTCGCCCCACATGCGGTCGTGGCCCGAACCACCGAGCATCGTGTCAGCGCCAGTGCCCCCGCGCATGTAGTCGTGCCCGAGCCCACCGATGAGCGTGTCCGAGCCCGCCTCGCCTTCGATTCGGTCCCCGGCGCCGCGGCCATCCAGGAAATCGTCGCCGCTCATGCCGACGATGAGGTTCGGCGCCGCATTCCCGGTGACGTGATCGTCGAATGGCGATCCGTATACGTTTCGTATGGAGTGGATCGTGTCGCTTCCATCACCGGTTGCGGTCCCGGCGGTGAGATCGACCACGAGAGGTCCGGCGGCATCCCGGTAGTCGAGGTTGTCGGGCTGGGAGCCCCCGAACAAGTCATCGTTGCCGGGGCCGCCGGTGATCCAATCGTTGCCCGCTCCGCCGTGGATCTGGTCGGGTCCTGGTCCTCCGTCGAGCTTGTCTCCTCCGCGGTTGCCGAAGATGATGTCGTTTCCGGGCCCGCCGTCGATCGTGTCGTTCTGTCCGTTACCGCAGATGAGGTCGTTGCCGCCGAGCCCGCTGATGGTGTCCGGGCCTCCGAGGCCGACGATGACGTCGTCGCCGGGGGTCCCGTCGAGCATGTCCGGGCCGTCCGTGCCGACGATGGTGGCTTCGAGGCCGCCGCAGGTCGGAAGGGCCTGCGCCACCGCAGGCGAAGCTGCCACGAAGCCGGCGACCGCGGTGAGGACGAGGAAGAGGACGGATGAGGATCGAGTTCGTGTGAGCATGACTCAATGTCTAGTCGAGAAGGTTCACTAGTCAACCCGGGGTCGTTCACCTGGACGTCGAACCTGTTCACCTCGGCGCCGACCTGGTTCAGTTTCCGGGCACGTTCGAGCAGATGCCGCCACGGCCCGGACCGTACCGGTCAGAGCATGTCCTGCTTCGCTCGCAGTTGACGACGGTCTCGCCGTTCAGGCAGGTGTCGGTGTCCTGACAACCGTCGAGGTCGAGAGCAAGGACGAGAAATCCGTCGGACTCGGCGTCGGCGGCTAGCTACTCGCAGTTCACGACGACCTCGCCGTTGACGCAGCTGTCGGAGCCGTCCCCGCCGTCGAGGTCGTCGAACCCGGCTCCGCCGTCCAGCGCGTCCATCCCCTCGTCGCCAAGTAGCCGATCGTCGCCGCTCTTGCCGAGGATCACGTCGTTTCCCTTGCCGCCGCGCAGGTCGTTGTCCTCGCCATCGCCGATGATGGTGTCGTCCTCGCGCGATCCCCTGTAGACCTCGAAACCGGAGAACGTACCAACCGCAGCGTCCCGCGTGACGGTGCCTGCCGCGACGTCCAGGGTGGCGGCCACCACGAGATGCAAGTGGTCGCGACCGGCACCGCCGACGGCGTCGAGCACACCCTGGACGAACACGCGATCGGGACCGGGTCCGCCAAAGAGCAAGTCGGAGTCGTCGGCGTCCGTGCAGCCTTCGAGCGGACAGTGGTACAGCCTGTCCCGGCCGAGACCGCCGTGGATCTGATCGCTCCCTTGCTCGGCGTAGATGTGGTCGGGGGCCTTCTCGCCGTAGAGCACGTCATCGCCCTCGCCGCCGAAGATGACATCGCGACCATCCCCGCCGTGGATCACGTCGGCCCCGTCGCCACCGCCGAGGAGATCACGGCCACCACCACCGTGGATCTCGTCGTCACCTCCGTTGCCGAGAAGAGAGTTCGCGACTTCGTTGCCGACCATCAAGTCATTGAACGTCGATCCATTGATGACGCGGATCGAGGTGAGTTGATCGACGCCTTCCCCGGTCACGACGCCGATCGTCATATCGACTGAGATCGGCCCCGCCGCCTCGCTGTATAGGGCGAAGTCGTAGCCGGTTCCGCCTTTGATGTCGTCGTTGCCGGGTCCTCCCCTGAACTTATCGGAGTCCCCGCCGCCGTGGAGGTCGTCGTTGCCGGCGTCACCGGAAAGGGTGTCGCCGCCGCGCCCACCGTAGATCGCATCGTTCCCGCCGCCGCCGCTGATGGTGTCGTACCCGGCGCCTCCACAGATGACGTCGTCACCGCCAAGCCCGCTGATGGTGTCCCACCCACCGAGCCCGACGATCACGTCGCCTCCGGACGTCCCAACGATGACGTCGCCTCCGGGGGTACCGACGATCGTTGCCTCGACGCCCTTGCACGTCTCGACCTGCGGGAGCGCGACTCCGGCCATGGTCGAGGAGAAGAGAAGGGCGGCGATCCCGATCAAGATCCAGCGCCTCGACATACCGTCACCTCTCTTCGAGATTCTCATCCCATGTCTGCGGCTCGTCACCCGCGCCAACGCCGGCTGGCTCGTCGCGGGGTCACCGACAAGCGTACGCCTTCGAGAAGAACGAGAGCCCGGGGATGCCCGGGCTCTCGTCGGAGGAGTCTGTGTTGTGCGCTCAGCTCGCCTGACGCTGGCGGCGCCGCTCGGCGAGCCACCGCTTGCGAAGCCTGCGACGGTCGTCCTCGGCGTATCCGCCCCATACGCCTGCTTCCTGGTTCGTCTCGAGGGCGTATTGCAGGCAGGCCTCCTTGACGCTGCAGATGCTGCAGATGGCGACGGCCTTGGTGATCTGGTGGACGGCCGGTCCGGTCGTACCCACGGGGAAGAAGAGGTCCGGGTCGGAGTCTCGACAGGCGCCGAGTTCCCTCCAATCGGTGATGGTCAGCATTGGGCCCTCCTCCTCAGGTGGCTTTCTTGCAGCTCCAGGCGAGCTGGAAACATTGTGAATGTGAAATCTTTCACATGACCGGGCTTAGAAAAAGGGACCCGGTCCCTGCCCGCAGAAGTCTACGGATGGGTTGCGCGAATTCAAGCGCTTTTCCCGGAAATTTTCGCGAGGGCTGTCAGCTATCGTCACGGGGCCCCAATCGAACGGTCTCGAAGATGAGCATCGCCGAAGAGCTGAGAACAGAGCTACAGGACGCCATGCGTGCAGGCGACAAGCCCCGCGTGAACGTCGTCCGCCAGATCGAGTCGGAAGTCGCCGTGGCGAAGTCGGCGCCGGGCTTCGGTGGACGGATCGACGACGAGCTGTACCGGGCGACCATCGCCGGGTACGTCAAGAAGATGAGCAAGGCGAAGCATGAGTTCGAGGCCGCAGGAGACCGCGGCCGGGCCCAGGCGGACAAGCTCGCCTACGAGATCGACTACCTCGCCCGTTGGCTGCCCGAGACCCTCGACGAGGAGGCGACCAGGTCCCTCGTGCGGTCCGTGATCGCAGAGATGGGCGTCGGCGACGCCAAGCAGGCCGGCCAGGTGATCGGAAAGGTGATGCGCTCGGCGAAGGACCTCGACGGCTCGCTCGTCGCCGAGCTGGTGCGTGAGGAGCTCCGATAGCGGTCGAGATGCCGCAGTACTCCCCGATGCTCGCCACGCCATGGCCCGGGCCGTTCGCAGACGACGGTTGGGTGTGGGAGGTCAAATGGGACGGAGTGCGTACCCTGCTGACCTGGGACGGTCGTCGGGTGACGCTGCGCAGCCGAGCAGGCAACGATGCCACCGACCGCTATCCGGAGCTGGGCGGCACGATCGAGGGTCCGCCGGTGATCATCGACGGCGAGATCGTGGCGCTCGACGACGCCCACCGCCCTTCGTTCGAGAGGCTGCAGCAACGCATGAACCTTGGATCGCCGCATCTCGTTCGTGAGGCGATGACGGCGGTGCCGGTGAACTTCGTCGCCTTCGACCTCCTCCACGCCGATGCCCCGGTCATCGGCGAGCCGATCGAAGCGAGGAAGGAGCGCCTCGCCGCCGTGCAGGTGCGCCAACCCGTGGTCATCGGGGACCGGTTCGAAGGCGATCCCGCAGCCCTGTGGGACTCCGTGCGGCACCGGGGCATCGAGGGCATCGTCGCCAAGCGGCGCGGCTCCCCGTACCGCCCGGGCGTCCGAAGCGCCGACTGGCGAAAGGTCACCGTACGCCATCGCCTTCGTGCGGTCGTCGGCGGGTTCACACCCGGCATCGGTGGGCGCGCCGACTCTTTCGGTGGTCTCCTCGTGGGGCTCTGGCAGCAGGACCGTCTGCGGTGGATCGGATCGGTCGGGACGGGCTTCGACCACGCCGCCCTGCGGGCGATCCGTCACGCCCTCGACGACATGGCGAGCGACGCCTCGCCGTTCCACGACGACCCGATGCTGCCGAAGCAGAGAACCTGGGTGGTGCCCCGGCTCGTCGCCATGGTCGAGTTCAAGGAGTGGACGGCCGGGCCCCGCCTCAGGGCGCCCGTGTTCGTCGGGTTCACCGACGACGACGTCGACGCCGCCACCTGGGAGGTGGAAGGGCCCGGCTGATGCGCGAGATGTCGGAACCCTCGCGAACGCTCGGTCGTCTCAACTCGGCGTATCAGCCGACCGATGAAAGGCTCATGGCGGTCGTGGAGATCCTCATCGCGTGCATCACCGTGGCACTCATCGCGTATGGCGAGCGGGTGTCACTCGACCTGGAGCGCCTCGGAGCCTGACGGCGTCCCACCACCGGGTCCGACCCTCGCCCGAGGCGGCGGCGGTCGGGCTTTCCTATCCGGCCTTCTTCGCCTTCGTTGCCTCGACGCTTGCCTTGAGCGCCTCCATGAGGTCGACCACGCCGGTGGGCTGAGGCGCCTCGGGGGCGACGATCTCCTGACCGTCGATCTTCTTCTGGGCGGCCGCTTCCACGGCCTCGCGTGTCTCGTCGTGCCAGGCAGAGGGGTCGAAGCTGCCGGTGAGGTTGTCCACGATCATCGCGGCCATCTTCACCTCCTCGTCCCGCACCTCGACGCTCTCATCGAGCGTCTCGAACTCGGGCTCCCGGATCTCGTCCGGCCAGAACATCGTCTCGAGGATGATGACACCGTCCTCGGCTCGTACGGTGGCGAGGTGGGTGCGCTCCCTGATGGCCACCTTGGCGATCCCGATCATGTCCTTCTCTTCGAGCGCAGACAGGAGGATCTTGTACGCCTTGACCCCGGTTTTCTCCGGAGCGAGGTAGTACGAGCTCTTGTAGTAGATCGGATCGATGTCCGCCTGCGGGACGAACTGAATCACGTCGACGATGCTGCCCGAGCTCCCGCTCACGATCGACTCGAGCTCCTCGGGCGTGAAGACGACGTAGCGGCCCTTGTCGACCTCGTAGCCCTTGACGATCTCGTCGAATGGGACTTCCTGGCCGTCGGCTTCCGCGACGCGCTTGTAGCGGATCGGGCTGCTGTCACTGTTGCGTAGCTGCTTGAACTTGGGGCGCCTGTCCTCGGTCGCCGAGTAGAGCCCTACCGGGATCGATACGAGCCCGAATGAGATGGCGCCCTTCCAGATCGGCCGCATTGCGTGTCCTCCGGGGTCGGTTCGCGAAAACGAGTGTAGGAGTGTGCGGGACCGCTACCAATCGCCTCGCCGCCATCGGCAACGCCGTGCGGCGATGCGATCGCAGCGATGCCCACCGATACACTCCCGGCGTGATCCTCGACCGCCTGCCCCCGCTCGAAGTCGAGGGCACCGCCACGAAGGAGACCGAGCGCGAGGCCGTCGTGGTGCTCGTCGCCTCGACGGTGCTGCTCGTCGCCTTCTTCTATTGGGGTCGTCCCGGCTTCTTCTTCACGTCCGGCATCGCCGGGTGGGCCGGAGACGTCGCCTCCGGCGTCGCCCCGGAGGACATCGGCGTCGGGGCGTACCTGTGGTGGGGGCTGGCGTCGCTCGTGCTCCGCGTGGGCGTCCCGCTCGCCCTCGCCTACTGGCTGCTCCGCCGGCTTCCCGGCGACTACGGCTTTCGGGTTCGCGGAGTGATGCGGCACCTGCCGGTGTACGGCCTCATGTACCTCGTGATGCTCCCGCTCCTCGTGTGGGCGTCCAGCTTCTCCTCGTTCCTCTCGTATTACCCGTTCTACGACAGGGCGGCCGCGGGCGGGTCGGCCTTCTGGCTGTACGAACTCGGCTACGCCTTCCAGTTCGTCGGGGTGGAGGCGTTTTTCCGAGGATTCATGACGTTCGGCCTGGCGCGCAGGGTCGGCGCCCTCGCCATCCCGATCATGACCGTGCCGTACACGATGATCCACTTCACCAAGCCGGTGCCGGAGGCTTTCGCCGCGATCGGCGCCGGCCTGATCCTCGGCTACATGGCGCTGCGTTCGAGGAGCTGGGTGCCCGGGGTGTTCCTCCACATCGCAGTGGCGCTGACGATGGACCTGCTTGTTCTGGCGAGGACCGGAGCCGTCGGCAACATCCTCTGATCGTTAGGCTGGCGGCCGTCGTCTTTGGGAGGGGCGCACGTGCGTCACATCATCATCCGAATCCTGATCAACATGCTGGCGCTCTGGATCGCAGCCGGGATCCTCAGCGGCGTCGAACTCGAAGGCGACTTCTGGAGGATCCTCCTCGTCGCGGCGATCTTCGGAGTCATCAACGCCGTCATCAAACCGGTCGTGCAGCTGCTGGCACTGCCGCTCATCGTCCTCTCGCTCGGTCTCGTGCTCATCGTGATCAACGCCCTCATGCTGTTGATCACGGACGCCCTCACGACGGCACTGGCGATCGAGAACTTCGGCTGGGCCCTGCTCGGTGCGATCGTGATCAGCATCGTCAGCTGGGGCGCCAGCATGCTGATCCCCGAGTAACGGCTCGATAGATCCGGTGCCGGCGGTCGTTGCCCGCCCTCTACACTCGCAGGTCGCGCCCCAGTAGCTCAGGGGATAGAGCGCCGGCCTCCGGAGCCGGGTGCGCAGGTTCGAATCCTGCCTGGGGCACGCGCACCTGCGCCGTCCTCGTCCCCGGCCCCGATTGACCCCATGTCGCTCCTCACCGAACTCAGCGAGATGCTCGGCAACGCCTTCGCCGCCGGCGGGCTCGACAGCGCCCTCGGCGACGTCGTGGTCTCGAACCGGCCGGACCTGGCGCAGTTCCAGTGCAATGGGGCTCTTGCCGGCGCCAAAGCGGTCGGCCGCAGTCCCCGAGACGTCGCCGCCGACGTGGTTGCCGCCATCCCACGAGACGCCCCATTCGCCTCAGTCGAGATCGCCGGACCCGGGTTCATCAACCTCACCCTCGACGACGCCTTCCTCGGCGCCCACTCCGAGACGAGGCGAGGCGACATCCGTGTCGGCCTCCCCACTCCCGCGCCGCGGCGGATCCTGGTCGACTACGGGGGGCCGAACGTCGCCAAGGAGCTCCATGTCGGGCACCTGCGTCCCGCCATCATCGGCGAGAGCGTCAAGAGGGCGCTGCGCTACTTGGGACACGACGTCGTCGGTGACGTGCACCTCGGTGACTGGGGTGCCCCGATGGGCCAGCTCATCGCCGAGCTCGAAGAGCGTCACCCGGATCTCCCGTACTTCGATGCCGCTTCTTCGGGCCCGTATCCGGCCGAGTCGCCGGTGACGACGGCCGAGCTCAACGAGGTCTATCCGGTGGCGTCCCGCAAGGCCAAGGACGATCCGGAGCGGGCCGCCGCCGCCAGAACGGCGACGGTCGAGCTCCAGGCGGGCCGGCCGGGGTATCGAGCATTGTGGGAGCACATCAGGCGCGTCTCGATCGATGACATGCGCCGCGTCTACGACATGCTCGAGGTCGTCTTCGAGCTGTGGCATGGCGAGAGCCGGGTTCACGACCGGATCGCGCCGATGATCGAGCGGCTCGTGAGCTCCGGCGTCGCCGTGGCGAGCGACGGCGCCGTCGTCGTCCACGTTGCCGAGCCGAACGACAACAGGGAGATTCCACCACTCATGCTCGTCACGTCGGCGGGCGGGTACACCTACGGCACGACCGACCTGGCGACCGTCGACGAGAGGGTGGGCGATCTCGCAGAGGAGGAGGTCGTCTACGTCGTCGACGCCCGCCAGTCGCTCCACTTCGAGCAGGTGTTCCGTGCCGCCCGCAAGGGGGGGATCGCCGGACCGGACACCGTCCTCGAGCACGCCCCGTTCGGGACGGTCAACGGACCCGGCGGCACGCCGTTGCGAACGAGGGAAGGAGATCTGCCGCTGCTGCGCGACCTCATCGCCGAGGCGATCGCCGGGGCCCGCCGCAGGCTCGACGACAACGAGCTGGCCCTCGGCTACCCCGGCGCCGAGCGGGACCTCATCGCCGAGCTGGTGGGCGTGGCCGCCTTGAAGTACGGCGACCTGCAGAACCACAGGACGAGCGACTACGTCTTCGACCTGGAGCGCTTCTCCGAGCTGCTCGGGAAGACGGGGCCGTACCTCCTCTACGGGGCGGTACGGATCAAGTCGATCATGCGTGAGGCAGCCGAGCGTGGACTGACGGCTGGTCCGATCCTCGCCGCGGTGCACCCTCGGGACAGGGCGCTCATGCTCGAGCTGGCACGATTCCCGGAGGTGATCGACCGGGCCGCCGCCCAGCGGGCTCCCAACCACCTCGCCGAATACGCATACGACGTGGTCGCCGCCTTCAGCCGCTTCTACGAGGCGTGCCACATCCTGCGCGAGGAAGACCCGGCCATCCAGTCGTCGTGGCTCGGGCTCGTGGCGTCGACGCTCGACCACATCGAGACGCTCCTCGACCTGCTGGCGATCCGCATCCCGGAGCGCATGTGACGGCGCTCCCGGCCGCCTTGCTCCCGGACTCGGCTGAGATCGACGCCGACGGGTCGCTGTCGATCGGCGGCTGCGACGTCATCGAGCTCGCCGGTGAGTTCGGGACACCGCTCTTCGTGTACGACGAGGACCACCTCAGGGCCCGGTGCCGGGAAGCCGTGGCCGGTTTCGGACCGGGCGTGGCGTACGCGACGAAGGCGTTCCTGTGCAAGGCGATGGCGACACTCGCCTCCGACGAGGGGATGCACCTCGACGTGGCGACGGGCGGGGAGCTGCACGTGGCGCTCAGTGCCGGAGTACCTGCCGAGCGGCTCGTGCTCCACGGCAACAACAAGTCTCTCCTCGAGCTGCGCCTCGCACTCGAGGCGGGGGTGGGGCGCGTCGTCGTGGACTCGTTCGACGAGCTCGACAGGATCGAGGAGCTCGTCGCGGGTGGCGCAGCGGCTCCCAATGTGCTCGTGAGGGTCACCCCCGGCGTGGAGGCACACACCCACGAGTACCTGCAGACCGGCGTCGCCGACTCGAAGTTCGGCTTCGGTGTCGCTTCGGGCGACGCCGCCGCGGCGCTGAAGCGCGCCGCCGCCAGCGGGCACATGGAGCTCGTCGGCATCCACGCCCACATCGGCAGCCAGGTGTTCGTGGTCGAGTCCTTCGTGAAGGTCGTCGGCGTGCTGGCCCCACTCGTGAAGGAGTCGGGTGTCGCCGAGCTCTCGATCGGCGGGGGACTCGGGGTCGCATACGTCACCGGCGAGTCGGCCCCGACCATCACCGAGTGGGCCGGCTCCGTGAAGGCGGCGTGCCACGACGCCGGCATCGGCGCCACCGTGACTGCCGAGCCCGGCAGGGCGATCGTCGCCCAGGCTGCGATCACCCTCTACCGGGTCGGGACGATCAAGCGCATCCCGGGGGTTCGCACGTACCTGGCAGTCGACGGCGGGATGAGCGACAACCCGCGGCCGGTCCTGTACGGGAGTGGATACGAGGCATTCCTGCCGCGGGCCACACAGGCGTCCCGAGACCTCGCGGTTCGCGTCGTCGGCAAGCACTGCGAGTCGGGGGACGTGATCGTCTCCGACGCCGCAGTGCCCAGCGACGTGGTGGTCGGCGACGTGCTGGCGACGCCGGTGACCGGAGCGTACGGCCACTCCATGGGCTCGAACTACAACATGGTGCTGCGCCCCGCAGTCGTCTTCGCACGCCGCGGAGACGCCCGTCTCGTCGTCCGGCGTGAGACCTACGAGGACCTGGTTCGACGCGACGTCTGACGGCGGGACTCGGAGGGCGCGGCGCCCATGAGCGGGGTCGAGGGCCGCCGTCGCCGCTAGCCGACGATCTCGACCCGGTCGCCCGCCTCGACCATCCCGGCTGTGATCACCTTGGCGTACCAGCGGCTCGAGCCCGGGTGACGGTCCTCGGCCATCCGTCTGAAGTCGCCGCCGACGAACCACGCTGCGTTCTTGGAGCACGGCTCGGTGACCCCGGTGACCTCCAGCTCGACGTCACGGCCGACCTTCAGTCGGGCTCCGATCCCGATGAGTCCCCAGTCGATGCCCGCCATCGTGAGGTTCTCACCGGCGCTGCCGGGCTCGATCGGGTGGCCCTCGGCCTGGAGCGCCTCGATGACCTCCAGTGAGTACAGGCAGAGCGCCTGGTCCGGCGACCCGTGGTGGACTCTGTCTGCCTGGCGATCGCCGACCACTCCGCGGTAGCCGATCTCGGCGATCGGGATGGGGAGCTTGGGGACGCCCCCGTCGGACGTGTTGACCTGGTGAATCGATCCGAGGCGCGACATTGACGGGATCGTAGGGGGAGAGACCCGCCGCAGAGGCGCTCCCGCCGTGCCGGCCGACGGTTGGAAGGCGTCGGGTGCCGGGAGCCGGCGGGTGCCGCTCTACCATCCCGCCTCATGGAAACAACGGTAGGGATAGGCATCCTCGGAGCAGGGACCGTTGGGGGAACCGTGATACGGCGCCTCGTGGAGGATGGGGCGGCGATCCGCGCCAAGACCGGGCTCGATCTCCAAGTGAGGCGGGTGGCGGTGCGCGATGCCGCCAAGCGGCGCCAATTCTCGGTCCCGGACGGGGTGCTCGTCGCCGATCCCTCTGTCGTCGTCGACGATCCGGACGTGCAGCTCGTCGTCGAGGTCATGGGAGGCCGCCACCCTGCCGGGGACCTCGTGTTGAGGGCACTCGACTCCGGCAAGCCGGTGGTGACGGCCAACAAGGAGTTGATCGCCGCCAGGGGCCCCGAGCTCATCGCCGCCGCCGAGTCGCGCGGCGTCCCACTTCTGTTCGAGGCGGCGGTTGGAGGCGGCATCCCCATCATCCGGCCGCTCACCGAGACACTGGCGGGCGAGCAGGTCGAGCGAGTGCTCGGGATCGTCAACGGCACCACGAACTTCATCCTGACGCGCATGGCCGAGGAGGGGCAGGGCTACGAGGATGCCCTCGCAGAAGCCAAGCAGCTCGGTTACGCCGAGCCGGATCCGACCGCGGACGTCTCTGGTGCCGACGCGGCCGCCAAGGCCGCCATCTTGGCGTCGCTCGCATTCGGGACCTGGGTGGGCATCGGCGACGTCCGCTTCGAGGGCATCGAGGACCTGGCGCCCGCCGACTTCACCTTCGCTCGAGGAGCCGGCTTCGCCATCAAGTTGCTCGCGGTGGCGGAGAAGTCCGCCGACGGCATCTGCGCCAGGGTCCACCCGGCGATGCTCCCCGCCTCGCATCCGCTCGCCGCCATCCGCGGCGCGACGAATGCGATCTTCATCGAAGGCCCGTCCGTCGGCCAGCTGCTGTTCGCGGGGCCCGGCGCGGGGGGCGAACCGACGGCGACCGCGGTGCTCGGCGACGTCATCGACGCCTCGCGAGAGCTGCTCGCCGGTGCCCAAGTTGCCCCGCGGATCCAATTCTCGCCCGGCCGACTCATCGACTTCGGTGAGGTCGAGACGCAGTGGTACGTGCGGTTCGAGGTGGACGACAAGCCGGGGGTGCTCGCCCAGATCGCAGGCGAGTTCGGCAAGGCGGACGTGTCCATCAAGTCGGTGTGGCAGGACGGGCTCGGCAGCGAGGCCAGGCTCCTCATCGTCACCCATTCCGCCCCCGAGCATCGGCAGCGCATGGCAGTCGACGCGGTGCGCGGCCTGGCGGCGGTCCGCTCTGTCGGTTCGATCATCCGCGTCGAGACGCTGGGGGACTGACCGGTGCAGTGGCGCGGCCTCATCGAGGCATACCGCGACAGGCTGTCCGTCTCCGACGCCACCCCCGTGGTCACGCTCAACGAGGGCAACACCCCTCTCGTCCCGGCCATCCGCCTCTCCGAGATGGTCGACCGCCCGCTGTCATTGAAGTTCGACGGCGCCAACCCGACTGGTTCGTTCAAGGACAGAGGGATGACCATGGCCGTGTCCAAGGCCCTCGAGGCGGGGGCGACCGCCGTGGCGTGCGCTTCGACCGGCAACACGTCGGCGTCGGCGGCGGCCTATGCGGCCCGGGCCGGGATCAGATGCATCGTGGTGCTCCCGGCCGGCAAGATCGCCCGGGGCAAGCTCGCCCAAGCCGTCGCCCATGGAGCGACCGTGGTCCCGATCGACGGCAATTTCGACGATGCCCTGGCGCTCGTGAGACAGCTCACGGAGGAGCACGACGTCGTGCTCGTCAACTCGATCAACCCTCACAGGATCGAGGGCCAGCAGACAGCGGCCTGGGAGATCATCGACCAGCTCGGGGAGGCACCCGCGGTGCATGCGCTGCCCGTCGGCAATGCAGGCAACATCACCGCCCATTGGAAGGGCTACCGCGCCGTTGAAGAGGCCCCCGTGATGTGGGGCTTCCAAGCGGCCGGGGCGGCACCCCTCGTCCTGGGAGAGATCGTCGACGAGCCCGAGACGGTCGCCACCGCCATCCGCATCGGCAACCCGGCGTCATGGGAAGGTGCCATCGCGGCCCGCGACGAGTCCGGCGGGCGCATCGAGGCAGTCACTGACGAGGAGATCCTCGAGGCGTACCGGCTCGTTGCGTCGACCGAGGGCATCTTCTGCGAGCCGGCTTCTGCCGCCTCGATCGCAGGTGTGCTCAAGTTCAAGGAGCACCTCCCGGCGGGTCGAGTCGTCTGCACCCTGACGGGCCACGGCCTGAAGGACCCCGACGTCGCGACGGCGACGTTCCCGGACCTTCGGCCGATCCCACCGCGTCTCGACGCCGTCACCGACTTCGTCGGCCTGTGAGTCTCAGCGGGGCAAGGTCTGCGGGTTGATGGTCCCGGGCGCCCCTTCGTCTTCGAGCACTTCGACGGCTTCCTCACGGGCGTCGTGCGTCGAGGCGTCGAGCTCGTCGTCTTCGTCGTCCGGGACGTTGTGGTCGCCATCGGGGCGTCTCCGAAGTCGACGATCGGCTCTCGCGTCGAACCGCACCGGCAGCGGTAATCGTCGGAGCGCCGCCGCCATTCGTCGTGGCCGACGCGACGCCCGCACTCGGGACAGACGAGCTGCTCGGGGGTGTGCGCCGTCACCGGGATCCTCCTCTGTCGAGCCCGTCCCATACCCGAGTGGCTGCCGTCCGACACCTGAGAGGATGCCGTCCAAGTACCGGTCGGATCGCGAATCGCTAAGTCCCGAGCGTCGGTTGGCCGATCCTGTTCTTGCGAAGTTCCGGAGCGGAATTACAATGCCATCCGGATCGTTATCCGTTCCCCCACTCCCAGCAGGGCGCGACCCGTCTTGCCGCCGGTCCCGGGGAACTCCACAGGCCCGCAGGATGCCATGTTTCACTTCATGGCGCCGAGACGGACAGCGGTCACTTCACCGCCGAAAGGGGCATCACTGGACATGACCACACGAGCCAGACTCCAGGAGCTCGGCCTCGACGAACTGCGCGAGATGGCCGACAAGGTCGAAGTCGAACACGACGGATTGCAGAAGTCGAAGCTCATCGCGGCGATCGTCGAGTCGGAGAAGTTCGACGCCACGATGGTGCCCGAACCCGCCGAGACCACGAACGGCGAGCCATCGGAGGCGAGCCCCCGCGAGGACGGGGACGACGACGATCAGGACTCCCGCCAGGGTGGGAGCCGCAACCGGCGCCGCCGGCGCGGCCGCAGCGGGCAGCAGGAGCAGGTCGACGAAGGCGAGCTAGAGGTTCGCGAAGGCATCCTCGACATCCTCCCCGAGGGCTATGGGTTCCTTCGGTGCACCGGGTACCTGCCGGGGGAGAAGGACGTCTACGTTTCGGCGAACCTCGTGCGCAAGCACCGGCTCCGCAAGGGAGACATCTGCTCCGGCCCGATTCGCCCCGCCAGGGCCCAGGAGAAGTTCCCTGCGCTCGTGCGGGTCGTGACGGTCAACGGGGTGGATCCCGCAGAGGCGATGGACCGTAGGAAGTTCGCCAACCTGACGCCGCTGTTCCCAGATCAGCGCCTCCGGCTCGAGGTGGACGGCCAGTCGGGCCACATCCTCCCCAGGATCATCGACCTCATCGCCCCGATCGGAAAGGGCCAGCGCGGGCTCATCGTCTCGCCGCCGAAGGCCGGCAAGACGACCGTGCTCAAGGAGGTCGCCAACTCGATCACGGCCAACAACCCGGAGTGCCACCTGATGGTCGTGCTCGTCGACGAGCGGCCGGAAGAGGTCACCGACATGCAGCGCTCGGTGAAGGGCGAGGTCATCTTCTCGACCTTCGACCGGCCTGCCGAGGAGCACACCCAGGTCTCGGAGCTCGCCATCGAGCGGGCGAAGCGGCTCGTCGAGATGGGCACAGACGTGGTGATCCTGCTGGACTCGATCACCCGCCTCGCCAGGGCTCACAACCTGGCGACTCCGGCGAGCGGCCGCATCCTCTCCGGTGGTGTCGACTCAACCGCCCTCTACCCGCCGAAGCGATTCTTCGGCGCGGCGCGCAACATCGAAGAAGGCGGCAGCCTCACCATCCTGGGTACCGCACTCGTCGAGACCGGATCACGGATGGACGAGGTCATCTTCGAGGAGTTCAAGGGGACGGGAAACATGGAGCTGCGTCTCGATAGGAAGCTGGCGGACAAGCGGATCTATCCGGCGATCGACATCGAAGCTTCGGGAACACGCCGAGAGGAGCTGCTGTTCGAGAGGGACGAGCTCCAGGAGGTGTGGAAGCTGCGCAGGGTGCTCCTCGCCCTCGAGTCCGGCGCCGCTCTCGAGCTGCTCATCGACCGCTTGAAGAGCACGAAGTCGAACGTCGAGTTCCTGCTGAGCGTGGCGAAGAGCGGCCAGTAGCGGCGGCGCGCTACCGTCCCCGAGCTCGATCTGTCGAAGAGATCTCTGGAAGAGAAGGGAGCGATCCGCCGTGAAGGCCGACATCCATCCGAAGTACATCGAAGCCACGGTCACCTGCTCGTGCGGGAACACGTTCACGACGCAGTCGACACGGCCTGAGCTCCACGTCGAGCTCTGCAACGAGTGCCACCCGTTCTTCACCGGCAAGCAGAAGCTGGTCGACTCAGGTGGCCGCGTCGAGCGGTTCCGCAAGCGCTACGCCAAGATGGGCAAGGGCTCCGAGAACAGCGCGGCGGGTGAGTCGGAGGCCTGATTGAGCCGATCACCCGGCGCAACCGTCGGAGGCCAGGCGGTCATCGAGGGCGTGATGATGCGAGCCCCGACGGGCTGGGCCGTTGCCGTTCGCCGGCCCGACGGAACCATCGAGGCGAGGAGCGACGAGCTTCCTCGCCTCACGGCGCGTTCTAGGGCGGCCCGCATCCCGTTCATCCGCGGGGTCATGGTGCTCGGCGAGTCCCTCAGCCTCGGGTTCCGAGCACTGTCGTGGTCGGCGCAGATGTCGGGAGAGGAGGGCGAGGAGATCACCCGCGGCCAGACGATCGTGACGATGGTGGTCGGCGTCGCCTTCGCCCTCGCCCTATTCATCCTCGCTCCGGTGCTCGCCGCCGACTTCCTCAAGCGCTTCGTGAACGACTCCTCGCTCGGGTTCGTTGTGCTCGACGGGATCATCAGGCTGGTGTTGATCGTGATCTACATGCTGCTGATCTCCCGACTGAAGGAGATCCAGCGAGTCTTCATGTACCACGGAGCGGAGCACAAGACGATCCACGCCTACGAAGCCGGCGACCCGCTGACGATCGACGCCATCCAGCGATACAGCCCTCGCCACCCTCGGTGCGGGACGTCGTTCATCATCATCGTGGGCATGGTTGCCTTCGTCGTCTTCCTCACGCTGGCGCCTCTGCCGCTGCTCCCACAGATCGGAGCGAGGATCGTCCTCATCCCGGTGATCGCCGGACTCTCGTACGAGGTCCTCAAGGCCGCCGCGACCAAGCAGTGGCTCCAATGGGCGAGCCGCCCGGGCATCTGGCTGCAGCGGATCACGACCTCCGAGCCCGAGGAGGACATGGTGCCCGTGGCCGTGACGAGCCTGCTGGCGGCGCTTTCCGAGGAGGAGCTCGCCGAGGTGCAGCAGCGCGGGCCGCTGGCGGACGGCGCCCTGGCGCCGGCCATGGCGGCTCGCGGAGCATCCGATGGATGACACCCTCATCGGCAAGCTCCGAGAGATCGAGCAGGCGTACGACGAGACGCTCGAGCAGATGGCCGACCCTGCCACGCTCGGCGACTCCGATCGCTATCGCGAGATCTCGATTCGCCACGCCGAGCTCAAGCCGATAGTCGAGCGCTTCCGGGGCTACCTGGCGGCCGAGGTCGACAAGTCAGAGGCGACGGAGATGCTGCGCGACGAGTCGGATCCCGAGATGCGGGAGTACCTCGGTGGGCTGGCAGTTGGACGCGCCGCCGAGCTCGATCGGCTCGAGGCCGAGCTGAAGCTCATGCTCGTGCCCAAGGATCCGAACGACGACAAGGATGTCATCGTCGAGGTCCGGGCGGCTGCCGGTGGCGACGAGGCGGCATTGTGGGCAGGCGACCTCCACCGTATGTACGAGCGGTTCGCAGAGCGCCACGGCTGGAAGATCGATCCGATCTACACGTCGCTCACGGGGACGGGCGGCCTCAAGGAGGCGACGTTCGCGGTCAAGGGACGAGGCGCCTACTCCCGCTTCAAGCACGAGGCGGGGCCGCATCGCGTGCAGAGGGTGCCGAAGACCGAGTCGCAGGGGAGGGTCCACACGTCCATGGCGACGGTGGCGGTCCTTCCGGAGGTCGAGGAGGTCGAGATCCAGATCTCGGAGAACGATCTCGAGATCGAGACCATGCGCTCGCAGGGGCCGGGCGGTCAGTCGGTCAACACGACCGACTCGGCGGTGCGGATCACCCATGTCCCGACCGGTATCGTCGTTTCGTGCCAGGACGAGAAGTCTCAGCTCCAGAACAAGCTGAAGGCGATGCGGGTGCTCAGGGCGCGCCTCTACCAGATGGAGCTCGCCGAGAAGATGGGCGAGCGGGCGTCTGCGCGCAAGGCCCAGGTCGGAAGCGGCGAGCGTTCCGAGAAGATCCGCACGTACAACTACAAGGAGAACCGCGTCACAGATCACCGCGTCGGCCTGACGGTTCACTCGCTCCCCGAGATTCTCGACGGAGATCTGGAAGAGGTCCACGCTGCCCTCATTGCGCACGAGGCCGCCGAGCGGCTGGCGGAATTCGAGACCGCCGATGTCTGAGGCAGGAGGTCTCGTGCTCGACGGCAGGTTGATGTCGACGGTGCTCGTAGCCGTGGCGATGTTCGCCGCGGCCGCCTGCGGCGGAGGAGGAGGCGACACCACGACCACGACCTCGACACCGCCCCCGGCGACGACGACCACCACCCCGCCGGAGACGACGAGCGAGCCGCCGGAGACGACGGTCCCTGCGGAGACGACGACGACCGCGGCTGCGGAGACGACGACGACGGCTGCCGAAGGCACCGCAACGGTGCTCATCGCGAGCGTCGGTGCGATGGCCGACACCTGGGAGGAGACCCTGTTCATCCCGTACGGGGAGGGCGACGATCAACTCGGCACCGCCCCAGGTGGCGAGGGCCTCACCCTCGGCCCCGAGTACGGGACCCAGACGGCGGACGGGACGTGGTGGTTCCTCGACGCAGCCAAGCAGCGCATCGCTCGCTACGACGCATCCGGTCAGTTCATGGATGCGCTCCCGGTTCCCGCCGACATCCTCGTCGACGGCCAGTACTTCCAATACCAGATCCCGAGCCCGCTCGACGACGGCACCGTCGCCGCCGGGAGCCTCAACACGGGCAGGCTCCTCGTCGTCGGCCAGCGGGACATGAGCACCGTCCCGCTCGACCGCTCCGTCTCGCTCACGACGACGGACGGAGAGAGCCTCTTCGGCTTCGAGATCGGAACCGACTCGATCGTCCGGGTGGACCCGGCCACGGGGGCCTCCCAGCCGGTCGATGCGTTCCGCACGAGAGCAGGCACCAGCTACACCTTCGCCATCGAGCGAGGCGAGGCGACCCGGACGCTGCCGGACACCGGAGTGACGGGGACGATCCTGTTGCGTTGGGCGGACGACCCCGAGTCGATCGTGCTCGGTGGCGTCGAGGTCGAGAGCGCCCCTGACGGCACGCTCCACGTGCTGTTCTACGGCGTCCCCGAGGTCGACGAGTCCCAGCAGGTGGCCGGGATCTTCTCGATCACACCCGACGGGGCCGTCTCGGAGGCCGATGCGCTCACGAATCCGTTCACGCCGGCCGATCCGGGCAGCCCGGCCCACCTCGGCGTCGACCTCGTCACCGGGCAGCCATGGTTCATGGTCGTCGGCACCGATGGTGTGCGGGTGTACCTGCGGACCGGATGAGCCGCCCCCCCAACACGGTGAAGGTCTCGAGCATGATCGCAGAGAGCGAGCTTCCGCGGCACGAGGCGGAACGGCTCCTCGTCGCCGTCACCGGGAGGCCGCGGGCTTGGATGATCGGCGATCCCGAGGTGTCGGAGCGGTGGGCGGCGGCGTTCTTCGAGCTGGCGGACCGCAGGCGGCGGGGCGAGCCGCTCCAGTACCTCGAAGGCACCGTCCAGTTCGGCCCGATCGAGCTGCTCGTCGATCCGAGGGTCCTCATCCCGCGTCCCGAGACCGAGCAACTCTTCGAGATCGCAATCGACCTCATCAGTGACGTTGCCGCGCCGGTCGTCGTCGATCTGTGCACCGGGAGCGGCAACGTGGCGCTCGCCATCAAGCACGCCCGTCCCGACAGTGACGTGTATGCCACCGACGTCTCCGCTGAGGCGATCGAGGTGGCGGAGGCGAACGCCCGCCGTACCGGCCTGCAGGCCGTCTTCCACATCGGAAGCACGTATGACCCCCTCGACCCCGCCCTTCGGGGCGGCGTCGACCTGATAGCCGCCAACCCACCGTACGTCGCCGCCGGCGAGGTCGACACTCTTCCGGTCGATGTGCGGGACCACGAGCCGCGCGCCGCCCTCGTGGCCGGCGAGTCGGGCGACGAGGTGCTCGCCGAGATCGCAGCAGGAGCAGCCGACTGGCTCGCCCCCGGCGGCTGGCTGATCTGCGAGATCAACGAGTACCGAGCCGAGCAGGCGCTCGCCCTCCTCGCATCGCTCGACACCGCTATCCGGAACGACCTGGCGGGGCGACCGAGGTTCGTGATCGGCCGTCTCATCCCCTGACCCCCGAGCGTCCGAGTGCTCGAAGCCGCGCCACGACTCCGGCCGAGGGTTCCCATGCCAACGCCGGAGCACTAGCTTTCCCTAGAAGGTCGAACTCGGAGGAGATGGGTGTGAGCATCGACGCCGCGGTATGGGCACTTCGCGAGGGGGAGATCATCGGGATGCCGACCGACACGGTCTATGGCCTGGCGGTCGACCCGTTCAACGTCGAGGCGATCGAGCGCCTCTACGAGCTGAAAGGGCGTGAGGGCAACAAGCCGCTCGCCCTGCTGGTCGCCTCGATCGACCAGGCGATGTCGCTGGCCTCGTTCACGGACCAGGCGCTCGACTTGGCAGACGAGCACTGGCCCGGCGGACTGACGCTCGTGCTCCCGCGCCTGGCGGGGGCACCGGACTGGCTCGGTGACCCTGCCCGCCGCACGATCGGATTGCGGTGCCCGAGCCACGATGTCGCTCTCGAGATGCTCGGCACGGTCGGCCCACTGGCGGTGACGTCCGCCAACCTGGCGGGCAGGGTGTCGGCGATCAACCACGAGGAAGCGGCTGAGATCTTCGGGGACGATGTCGGCTACTACCTCGAGGGCGAGGCTCCGGGCGGTCAGGCGTCCACCATCATCGACCTGACGGAGCCGGCGCCCCTCGTGCTGCGCCGGGGCCCGGTTTGAGCGGGACAGGTCGAGTAGCGATCGTCACTGCCGCCGGCAAGGGGATCGGCGCTGCGGTGGCGCGCCGCCTCTCGGCGGAGGGATACGACTTGGCGTTGATGTCGGACGGGGGCGGAGCGGAGGACCTCGCCGCCGAGCTCGGCGCCATCGGGGTGAAGGGGTCCGTCACCGAACCCGCCGACCTCACCGGACTCGTCATGACGACGCTCGATGCACATGGCAGGATCGACGTGGCGGTCAACAACACCGGCCATCCACCGAAAGGTCCGCTGCTCGGCATCACCGACGAGGAGTGGCACGCCGGGCTCGAGATGGTCCTCCTCAACGTCGTCCGCATGGCCCGGCTGGTCACGCCCATGATGCTCGAGCAGCGGCGCGGGTCGATCGTGAACATCTCGACGTTCTCGGCGTTCGAGCCGAGCCCCGAGTTCCCCGTCTCGAGTTCGCTACGCGCCGCCCTCGCCGGGTTCTGCAAGCTGTACGCCGATGAGCACGCCGCCTCCGGCATTCGCATGAACAACGTGCTGCCGGGGTTCGTCGACAGCTATCCGGAGACCGCCGAGACCCTCGCCGCCATTCCGGCAGGCAGGTACGCGACGACCGACGAGATCGCGGCGACCGTTGCCTTCCTCGCATCCGACGACGCCGCCTACATCACCGGCCAGAACCTGCGAGTCGACGGCGGCATCACCCGGTCGATCGGATGAACAGCGACGTCGTCATCGTCGGCGGAGGCGTCATGGGGTGCGCCACGGCGTACCACCTGCTCCGGCTCGACGCCGGGCTGGCGGTGACCGTCGTCGAGAGGGATTCGACGTATCGGCACGCCTCGACGATGTTGTCCGACGGGAACGTCCGAGTGCAGTTCAACCTGCCGGAGAACATCGCCATGTCGCAATTCGCCTTCGAAGTGCTCGGCACGTTCGCGGACGACATGGCGGTCGGCGACAGCCGGCCCGATCCGGGCGCAAGGCACCAGGGGAACCTGTTCCTCGTCGACGAAGCCGGCCTGGATGCGGCCCACGAGGGGTTGGCCCGGCAGCGAGAGGCGGGATGCGAGGTCGCATGGCTGAGCGCCGCCGAGATCGCCGAGCGGTTCCCGCCTTACCGCGCCGAAGGGATCGTCGGCGGGACCTTGGGCAGGCTCGACGGCTCGGTCGACCCGAGCGCCGTCCTCCTCGGGTACCGGCGCAAGGCGGCCGCCATGGGGGCCAGCTTCGTCGAAGGCGACGTCCGCCGCCTCGTCGCGGCGCGGGGTCGTATCGCCGGCGTCGACCTGGCTTCTGGAGAGCGTCTCAGTGCGCCCGTGGTCGTCAACGGCGCCGGAGCTTGGGCGGCCGCCATCGCCGAGACGGTCGGCGTCGATCTGCCGGTCGAGCCCGTGATGCGGACGGTGTACGTCGTCGAGACCGCCACCGGCCCCGGGTCGAACCTGCCGAGTGTCTTCCTGCCGGGGGGGCTGTACGCCATCCCGGAGCACGACGGGACCTTCGTCATGGCATGGTCGCTACCGGACGATCCGGTCGGATACGACTTCACGTTCAGGCGGGACGCCTTCTACGAGCGACTGTGGCCCGAGCTCGTTCGGGTCATGCCGGCGTTCGACGAGCTTCGGGTCACCGGGGGCTGGACGGGCCTCTATGCCGTCAACACCCTCGACGGGAACGCCATATTGGGGGAGTGGCCCTCTACCCCCGGATTCTTCCTCGCCAATGGGTTCTCCGGCCACGGCTTCCAACAATGCCACGCCGTCGGCCGCTACCTCGCCGAGCTGATCCTCGAGGCGCCCGTGTCGCTCGACCTCTCCCGTTTCGGCCCTCAGCGGATCCTCGACGAGGTCCCGGTGCACGAGCACGCAGGCCGGATCATCTGACGTCGCCGACTACCCTGCGGCTCACACCGTCTCACCCGGGGGGCCCATGTTCGACACCCGCGACATCGCTGACGTCGATCCGCGCCTCGCAGGGCTGATCGCCCGCGATGCCGACCGTCAGCGGACCAAGATCCAG
Source organism: Acidimicrobiia bacterium (assembly GCA_036396535.1). Taxonomy (NCBI): domain Bacteria; kingdom Bacillati; phylum Actinomycetota; class Acidimicrobiia; species Acidimicrobiia bacterium. The sequence goes on from DASWKR010000047.1 coordinate 29,551, forward strand.
CTCATCGCATCCGAGAACCTGATCTCCCGGGCGATGATGCAGGCGTCCGGGTCCGTGCTCAACAACAAGTACTCCGAGGGCTATCCGGGTCGCCGCTACTACGAGGGCTGCCAGATCATCGACGAGGTCGAGCAGCTCGCCATCGACAGGGCGAAGGAGCTCTTCGGAGCGGAGCACGCCAACGTGCAGGCGCATTCCGGCTCGCAAGCGAACATGGCCGCCTACGCCGCGGTGCTCGATCCTGGTGACACGATCCTGGGCATGCGGCTCGATCAGGGCGGTCATCTCACCCACGGCTCTCCCGTCAACTTCTCCGGGGCGCTCTACAACTTCGTGGCGTACGGCGTCGACAAGGAGACCGAGACGATCGATCTCGAGGAGGTGCGCAGACTCGCCGTCGAGCATCGCCCGAGGCTCATCGTCGCCGGCTACAGCAACTACTCGCGACTCATCGACTGGTCGGCGCTCAGGGAGATCGCAGACGAGGTGGGGGCGCTGCTCATGGTCGACGCGGCCCACATCATCGGGCTCATCGCCGGCAAGGCGCACCCCAACCCGACGCCGCACGCCCACATCGTCACGGCGACGACGCACAAGGCGCTGCGCGGCCCCCGCGGCGGCCTGATCCTCTCGACCGACCGCTTCGCCAAGGACGTCGACAAGGCGGTGTTCCCATTTGCGCAAGGCGGCGCCATCAACAGCCAGATCGCAGCCAAGGCCTTGTGCTTCGAGCTGGCGGCGAAGCCGGACTTCGAGGCCTACGCCAATCAGATCGTGCGCAACGCCGCCGTCCTCGCCGACACGATCGCCGAGGAGGGCGCCCGCATCGTCAGCGGAGGAACCGAGAACCACATGTTCTCGATAGACCTGAGATCGGTCGACGAGGACCTCACCGGCAAGGACGCCGCCCGTCTGCTCGACTCGCTCGGGATCACGCTGAATCGCAACTCGATCCCGTTCGACCCGCGCTCGCCGTTCATCACGTCAGGGGTCAGGATCGGGACACCATCTGTCACCACCGCCGGCATGAAGCAGGAGCAGATGACGACGCTCGGCAGCCTCATGGTGGAGATCTTCCGCAAGCGGGAGGACGAGATCGCCCTCAAGCAGCTCGCCGAGCAGGTGGCCGAGCTGGCTGCGACGTTCCCGTCGTACCCGGCGGGCTTCCCCGGACACGTGTGACAGGGTTGCGGCACCCCCCGGCCTTGTTGTACAGTCGCATCAGCCGCTTGTGAAACTAATCACAATCATTGCCGGTAGCATCGAGGGACCGTGAGCGACCATCCGGAGAACCGACGGAGGAACGGCAGTGCATCTGTCGTCGGCGAGTGGTCGGCCGGTGGCGACTTCCTCGGTTCGATACTCGCAGGGTTGCTGATCGGCTTCCTCGCAGACAAGGCGCTCGGCACCGACCCGTGGCTCACGGTGGTGATGATCATCGCCGGCGTGGCCGTCGGCTTCTGGCGGATGATGGAGTCCGCACGGCAGATCAACCCGGAAGCGCGCACCCTTCCGAGGCCGGCCGGGGCGACCGACCCGACAGGAGACGGCGAAACATGAGTCGGAAGGCGTGGGCCGGCGGCGGCCCGGACGAGGCGGAGTCGATCGAACGGGCCTACCGCTCGCCGAGCCCTCTGCAGACACCGGTGGAGTCCATCCTCGCCTGGGAGACGGTTCGCCGCGCCGTCGTCGTCGCTCCGGCGGTCGTAGGCGGCGCCCTCCTGTTACGGGGCGGCGCCGGCGCCGTGTCCGCCGCCGTCGGCGTCACGGTCGTGGTCGCCAACTTCCTGCTCGCAGGGGCCGTCCTGTCGAAGGCGGCGACGGTGTCCCTCCGGGTCTATCATGCGGCCGCCTTGCTCGGCTTCTTGGTGCGGCTTGGCCTCATCACACTCACGATGCTGCTCTTGGCCGCCGTGTTCGAGGTCGACCGCCCGGCGATGGGCATCGCAGCAGTCGTCGCATATCTGACACTGCTGACGTGGGAGGCGTGGGCCGTGGTGCGCGGCGCGGAGAGGGAGCTCGAGTGGAACTGATCCTGGCCACCAGCGAGTGCGATACGACGGGTGAGGTGATATGCGCCCCCGCCGACGTCCTCGAGCTGTTCGAGTTCAAGAGGGCGCTCTTCTCCATCGGCCCGTTCCACTTCACGCGCACCGTCTTCCTCATCTTCCTGGCGATGCTCGTGGTACTGGCACTCTTCTACTTCGGGCTGCGCAGGCAACAACTCGTGCCGACGAAGTTCGGCCTGATGGTCGAGTCACTCGTCCAATTCGTCCGCAACGACATCGCGCTCGGGATCATCGGGCCGGAGGGCGCCAAGTACGCCCCGTACCTCCTCACGATCTTCACGTTCATCCTCGTGGGCAACCTCTTCGAGGTGACGCCGTTCGTGAACTTCCCGATCAATTCCCGCATGGCCATCCCGCTCTTTCTCTCACTCGTCACCTACGTCATCTTCGTGGTGGTCGGCTTCTCCAAGAACGGTCTTCGGTACGTCGGTGATCTCGTCTGGCCCCGCAGCGTGCCGATCGGCCTGCGGTGGCTCGTCGGCCTCATCGAGTTCGTGTCAGTGTTCGCGCTGCGCCCCATCACGCTGGCGGTTCGACTCTTCGCCAACATGGTGGCGGGCCACCTCATGCTGACCCTGCTGCTCGTGTCCGGCTGGATCTTCATGAGCAGCGTCGGCGACATCGGGGTCAGGGCCGGCATCGGCATCCTGTGGTTCGTCTTCGGGCTCGGCATCTTCGTCTTCGAGATCGTCGTCGCCGTCCTCCAGGCATACATCTTCACGTTGCTCTCAGCGGTGTACGTCCAGTCTTCGGTGCACCCGGAGCATTGAGCGGCACCCGGACACGGTTGTAGAAAAGAGAAAGGAAACAGCGGATGCAGGCACTCCTCGCAGTGCAGACGATCCTTGCCCAGGCAGCCGAGGGGGTGAGCGGCAACATCGACAACCTGAGCGGACCGCTCGCTCTCGTCGGCTACGGGCTTGCCGCCATCGGGCCGGGCATCGGCATCGGCATCGTGGCGGGCAACGCCATCCAAGCCATGGCGCGGCAGCCGGAGGCGGCTGGTGTCGCCAGGACCACGATGTTCCTCGGCATCGCCTTCACAGAGGCGTTGGCGCTCCTCGGCTTCGTGCTCTTCTTCATCGCCTAGGAGGCAGCGATGTTCTTCCTGTCAACCGGGCTCATCCTTGCGGCCGAAGAGGCCGAGGAGGGCGGAGGCATCGACCTGCTTCGTCCCGAGACGTCGGAGCTGATCGCCGGGGTCATCGCCGCGGTCATCATCTTCATCGTCGTGCGCCAGCGGGTCTTGCCTGCCGTGAACCGAATCCTCGAGGCGCGCCAAGCCGCCATCCGGTCTGATCTGGCGGCGGCCGACAAGGCCAAGCTCGAGGCGCAGTCCCTGCTCTCCGACTATCAGGCGCAGCTCGCCGGTGCCCGCCAAGAGGCCAACCGGATCGTCGAAGAGGCCCGCCAGTCGGCCGAGAAGGTGCGGGCGGACATCGTCGCCAAGGCCGAGCAGGAGGCAACGGCGATCAAGCAACGCGCCCAGGCCGACCTGGCAGGGGAGCGGGAGCGGGCCGAGGCGGCCATCCGCCGCGAGGTGGCGAGCTTGTCCCTCGACGTGGCCGAGAAGGTGGTCGGATCGAGCCTCGATCGTGACGCCCAGCAGGCCCTCGTCGACCGCTACATCGAGGAGCTGGGGAGCACCAAGAACTGATGGACGGGATCACCGACTCCGGCGTCATCGACGGGTACGCCTCCGCCGTGCTCGACGTCGGTCGTGCGGAGGGCAACCCGGACGGGATCACGGACGAGCTGTACAAGATCGCCCGCGCCGTCGAGGGCTCCGCCGAGCTGCACGACACGCTCGCCGACCCGCGGGTGCCCGTCGAGCGCAAGCAAGCCGTGCTGACGGACGTGCTCGATGGCCGGGCCTCCAGAGCGTCCATCGCACTCGTCACTCTGCTCGTCGGCGCCGGGCGCACCTCCGACCTCAACCGCATCGCCAAGCGGGCAGTCGATCTCGCCGCCGAGAGCGAGCGGCTCACCGTGGCCGAGGTGCGCTCAGCCGTCGACCTCGACGCTGCGACGGTCGGACGCCTCGAGGAGACCCTGGCGGCGATGACGGGGAAGCGCATCAGAGCCAACGTGATCGTCGACCCGTCCCTCGTCGGCGGCATCGTCACGAAGGTCGGTGACATGGTGATCGACGGGTCGGTCCGCAGCCGCCTGCAGGATCTGAGAGAGGCATGGGGATAGCGAATGGCTGAATTGGTACTCGGCGACATCACCGAAGCGCTCCGCAAGAATCTGGAGGGTTGGTCTCCTCGCCTCGAGCAGGAGATGATCGGCTACGTGACCTCGGTCGGCGACGGCGTCGCACGCGTCGTCGGCCTGCCCGGCGCCATGGCCTCCGAGCTCCTCGAGTTCCCCGGTGGGATGATCGGCGTCGCCCTCAACCTCGACGAGGATTCGATCGGAGCGGTGCTCATGGGCGACTCCTCGACGATCGAGGAGGGCGACGAGGTACGGGCGACGGGGCGGGTGCTGTCGGTTCCCGTCGGCGACGCGCTGCTCGGCCGGGTGATCGACCCGCTCGGCAACCCAGTCGACGGCAAGGGGCCCATCGAAGCCACCGAGACACGCCTGCTCGAGACGCAGGCGCCGTCGGTGGTGGAGCGACAGCCCGTCCATGAGCCGTTGCAGACCGGCATCAAGGCGATCGACGCCATGATTCCGATCGGACGCGGCCAGCGCCAGCTCATCATCGGCGACCGTCAGACGGGCAAGACGGCGATCGTCGTCGACACGATCATCAACCAGGCGACCGAGAACGTGAAGTGCGTCTACGTGGCGATCGGCCAGAAGGCGTCGACCGTTGCCGAGGTGCAGTCGGCACTCGATGCGGTCGGGGCCATGGCGTACACCGTGATCGTGAGCGCCCCCGCCTCGACGGCGGCAGCGCTCCAGATGTACGCCCCGTACGCCGGCTCCGCCATCGGCCAGTATTGGATGTACAAGGGCGAGCACGCCCTCGTCATCTTCGACGACCTGTCCAAGCAGGCCGTGGCGTACCGGGAGATCTCGCTCCTGCTGCGCCGCCCTCCGGGGCGTGAGGCGTACCCGGGTGACGTCTTCTACCTCCACAGCCGGCTGCTCGAACGCGCCGCCAAGCTCTCCGACGAGCTGGGAGCGGGCTCATTGACGGCGCTGCCGATCATCGAGACCAAAGCGAACGACATCTCGGCGTACATCCCGACGAACGTCATCTCCATCACGGACGGGCAGATCTTCCTCGAGTCCGATCTCTTCTTCTCCGGCATCCGGCCCGCCATCAACGCCGGCATCTCGGTGTCCCGGGTCGGCGGCAACGCCCAGATCAAGGCGATGAAGAAGATCGCCGGTCCGCTGCGCCTCAACCTCGCCCAGTTTCGCGAGCTCGAAGCCTTCGCCGAGTTCGGCTCGGAGCTCGACTCGGCGTCGCTGGCCCAGCTCGAGCGCGGCCGGCGGGTCGTCGAGACCTTGAAACAGGGCCAGTTCGCCCCGGTACCCGTGGAGGGGCAGGTGGCTGCGATCTTCGCGGTCACCGAGGGCTACATGGACGACGTCCCGGTCAAGCAGATCAGGGAGTTCGAGCACGAGTTGCGCGGGTTCTTGGAGTCACGCCACCCGGGGTTGCTGGCGTCGATCCGTGACACCGGCGAGTTGCCGGAGGACGAGTTGCGCAGCGCAATCGATACGTTCAAGGCGACCGGCCGGGGCGAGACCGCTGCTCCGGCGGCCGTGGCGCCGACCCACGACGTGGCGGAGGCCGGCTCGGACGAGGAACCGTCCGAGGTGCCGGACGGGGAGGCCGGGGAGTAGCCGATGGCATCTGCCGAGGTTCGCCAGATCCGGAGGCGCATTCGCAGCGTCCAGTCCACGATGAAGATCACCCGTGCCATGGAGCTGATCGCCACATCGCGGATCGCCAAGGCCCAGGTGCGGGTCGCCCAGTCGAAGCCGTACACCCAGAAGATGGCGGACGTCATCAGGAACATCGCGGCCGCCTCGGGTGGCCTGCGTCATCCGATGCTCGAGCGCAGGGAGGTTCGCACGGTCGGCGTCCTCGTCGTCACGTCGGACAGAGGCCTGGCGGGCGGGTACAACGCATCGGTGATCCGTCTCGCCGAGCGGGCGATGGCGGCCCACAGAGCCGACGGGCTCCAGACGCGGCTGTATGCGATCGGCAAGAAGGCGCAGGGCTACTTCCGCTATCGGAAGTACGTACTGGAGCAGTCATTCCTCGGCGTCACGGATACGCCGGGGTACGGGGACGCCAGGGCGATCGCCAACGTCCTGCTCAACGACTACGAGGAAGGCGTCATCGACTCCGTCGAGGTGTTCACGACCCGCTTCGTCTCAGCGCTCACGCAGAACGCCGGCCTCTGGCCGCTGCTCCCGATCGAGCCGCCGGACATGGAGGCGGCGACCACGGGCAGCGGGTACACGTTCGAGCCATCGCCGGAGGAGATCCTCACCCGCTTGCTCCCTCGGTACCTCGAGGGAACCGTGTTCGGCATCCTCCTCGAGGCTTCGGCATCCGAGCATGCGGCGCGCCGCAGAGCGATGAAGGCAGCGACCGAGAACGCGGAAGAGCTGACGAGGCTCCTGACACGCCAGGCCAACCAGGCTCGCCAGGCGGAGATCACCACTGAGATCTCCGAGATCGTCGGAGGCGCAGAGGCGCTCTCCGGATGAAGACGGTTCTACGAGCACGACTCTCGAGCGACAACGGAGCATGACAGTGACAACAACAGCGCAAAGCCTCGCGACCGGGCGCATCGTCAAGGTGTCCGGCCCCGTCATCGACGTGGAGTTCCCTCCCGACGCCCTTCCCGAGATCAACTTCGCCCTCGAGGTCGACTACGAGCTGCTCGGCGAGGCGAACACCGTGCTGTGCGAGACGGCCCAGCACCTCGGCCACAACCGGGTCCGTGCCATCGCCCTCGCTCCCACCGACGGCCTGGTGAGGGGAGCCGAGGTCCGCAACACGGGTGCTCCGATCTCTGTGCCCGTCGGCGACCAGACGCTCGGCCACATCTTCAACGTGTGGGGGAAGTCGCTCGACGCCCCGGACGTCGAGTTCACCGGCGACTGGTGGCCGATCCACCGCGACCCGCCGGCGTATGAAGACGTCGAGCCGCAGAAGACGGTGTTCGAGACCGGCATCAAGGTACTCGACCTCGTCTGCCCCTACCTCCAGGGAGGCAAGATCGGCCTGTTCGGCGGGGCGGGCGTCGGCAAGACGGTGCTCATCCAGGAGATGATCCGCCGGGTGGCCGAGCAGCACGGTGGCGTATCGGTGTTCGCCGGGGTCGGGGAGAGGACCCGCGAGGGCAACGACCTGTTCCTCGAGATGACCGAGTCCGGCGTCATCGAGCGAGCCGCCCTCGTCTTCGGCCAGATGGACGAACCCCCAGGCGTGCGCCTCCGTGTCGCCCTGTCGGCGCTCACCATGGCCGAGTACTTCCGTGACGTGCAACGCCAGGACGTGCTGTTGTTCATCGACAACATCTTCCGCTTCACCCAGGCGGGGTCCGAGGTCTCCACCCTGCTCGGTCGGATGCCTTCGGCGGTCGGCTACCAGCCCACGCTGGCCGGAGAGATGGGGTTCCTCCAGGAGCGCATCACGTCGCTGCGCGGCCGGTCGATCACCTCCCTGCAGGCGATCTACGTCCCGGCCGACGACATCACCGACCCAGCGCCGCACACGGCGTTCGCCCACCTCGACGCCACCACGGTCCTCTCCAGGCCGCTCACCGCCCTCGGCATCTACCCGGCCGTCGACCCTCTCGACTCGACGAGCCGGGCACTCGACCCGCAGATCGTCGGCGAGGACCACTACGCGGTCGCCACCCAGGTGCAGCAGATCCTGCAGCGCTACAAGGACCTCCAGGACATCATCGCCATCCTCGGGATCGACGAGCTGTCCGAGGAGGACCGCCTCATCGTCGGGCGGGCCCGCCGCATCCAGCGCTTCCTCGCCCAGCCAATGTTCGTCGCCGCCCAGTTCACCGGCCAGGAGGGCATCTACACACCGCTCGACGAGACGATCTCGTCGTTCAAGCAGATCATCGACGGAGAGCTCGACCATCTCCCTGAGCAGGCCTTCTACATGGTGGGGGGCGCCGAGGACGCCGTCGCAAAAGCCAAGCAGATCGAGGCGTCCTGATGGCGGAGCATCCGTACTTCGACGTCGACGTCGTGACGCCGGAGGCCGTCGTGTGGACGGGCGAGGCCGACTTCCTGCTGGCGAGGACCACAGAAGGCGAGATGGGGGTGCTGCGGGACCACGAGCCGACGATGGCTGCGCTGGCAACCGGGGTGGTCGAGATCCAGGGACGGGACGCCTCGCGGACGACCGTCGGGATCCATGGCGGTTTCCTCCAGATCTTCCACAACCAGGTGACGCTGCTGACCGACCGTGCCGAGATCAGCGAGAGTCGCGAGGAGGCGCTCAAGGTGGCCGTCGAGTTGCAGGCGGCGGCGGACGAGTCGACGTAGCGGGGACGGACTCCGCTCTGGGCGTCGTCGCCGGGGGTCGATCCACCGCTCCGACAGCCATCTCGGGAACGTGCGGTCGCAGTGTCGGCGTCTCAGGGATGTCATGAAGCGCTCACTCGTGGTGATGGCGATCATCCTGGCTGCATGCGGTGCAGCCGACCCCGTTGCGACCGACTCGACATCGACGAGCACGACCACGGCCGCTCCACCGCAGACCTTGCCGTCGGACGATCCACGTGTGGACAAGCCGACCGGGTCCGAGGCAAAGCTGGCGTCGCGTCTCATCCAGGCCCTTCACTTGGCCGAGGCCGGCATGGGCATCGATGAGATCGCGGCCGAGCTCCCCGAGCTCAGATTCGACGACGGCGGGGTCATGATCGAGGTCACCTTCGACGATCTCACCGACGTCGAGCGCGCCGCCGCCGTGGCGGTAGGTCTGCACATCACGGGCGACTACCCGGACCTGCGGTTGCTGACCGGGTCGATCTCGCCCAGCGGCCTCCTGGATCTCGCCGACTTGGACTCCGTCGTCTCGATCGCGGCGGCGCTCGGAGCGACAACGGGCTGACCCGATCGCGTATGCTCGGCTGGCGATGATCTCGTGAGGGGAAGTCCACATGCGCCGCCTATTCGTGTTCGTGTCAGTACTGACGCTCGTCAGCGCCGGGTGGGTCGCAGCTCCCGCGGCGACCAGGCGGCAGGAACCCGTCAAATCGGTCGTGGGAACCTCCCAGGGAGTGAGCGTGTCGAGCCACCTGGTCGCCGCCATGGATCTGGCGGCGGAGGGCACCGATACCGCCGCGATCCAAGCGGAAGTCCCCATCGTCACGTTCGTCGACAGCCTCGTTGAGGTCGAGCTGAGATTCGACAGGTTGGATGCGGCGACCGTCGCCGCCGCCGAAGCTGCCGGACTGCAGGTGACGGGGGCCCACCTCGACGTCGGGTTCCTGAACGGAGCGATTGCCCTTGACGGCATCGCCGACCTCGTCGAGCTCGAGGGCCTTGCGACGATCCACCCCATGTACGGGGCGACGACGGCGACCGGGTCGGTCGAGAACCAGGCCGACGACTCGATGCGGGCGGCCCAGGCCCGCTCCCAGTTCGGCGTCGACGGCACGGGCGTGGACATCGGGATTCTGTCCGATTCGTTCGACGGCGCCGGGACGGGCACGGTCAATGGCAGCGGCTGCAACCGGACGGTCAGCGGCACGTCTTCCCAGACCTCGGGTGACGTCCCCGCCTCGGTTCGGGTCATCCAGGACACCGCCGGCAGCGACGAGGGTCGCGGCATGGCCGAGCTGATCTCCGACCTGGCCCCGGGCGCCGACCTGAGCTTCCGGACCGCCTTCATCAGCGAGGCCGACTTCGCCCAGGGAATCACCGATCTCGTCGACTGCGGATCGAACGTCATCGTCGACGACGTGATCTACTTCGCCGAGCCGATGTTCCAGGACGGCGTCGTCGCCCAGGCGGCCCAAGCGGCGGCCGACGCCGGTGTCCCGTACTTCTCGTCTGCCGGCAACCAGGGCACGTTCGGGGTCACCGACTCCTACGAGGACTTCGGTGACCGTCGTCACGACTTCGGCGGGAACGACCGTTTCGCCCGGGTCAGGCTCGACCCCGGCGAAGGCGTTCTGATGATCATGCAGTGGAACGACCCGTTCGACGGCACGCTCGGGGACGGCGCCATCAACGACTTCGACATCTACCTCCTCGATGCCGCCGATCCAGCCGCCAATCTCCTGGCGGCCAGCGCCGGCGCCCAGGGCTGCGGGATCGCTGCCGGGACGCAGGCCGGCGATCCCCTCGAGGGGTTGAGCTACCAGAACACGACCGGATCGCAGCAGGACGTCTTCGTCGTCGTCGACCGCTTCTGCAGCGCCGCCGGCGGTGGCAACTACTTCCGCATCGCCACCTACGGCCTCACGTCGAGCATCACCTCGCTCGGCTTCGAGGGCGACATCTTCACCGACGCCCAGCAGTACGGCCACGCCGTGGCCAAGGACGCTCGGTCGGTGGCGGCCGTCTTCTACGGTGAGATCGACGACCCGACCGTGGACCCACCCAACAACCAAACGAACGTCGAGCCCTTCTCGTCGCTCGGAGGCAACATCCCCATCTACTTCGACGGCAGCGGCAACACCATTCCGGGCGGTCCGGAGTTGCGGCACAAGCCGGAGATCGCGGCCGCCGACGGCACGAACACCACGTTCTTCGGATCCGACATCGGGTTCGACGCCGACGCCTTCCCGAACTTCTTCGGGACGTCGGCGGCGGCGCCCCATGCGGCCGCCGTGGCTGCGCTCCTCCTGGACCGCGCCCCGGACTTCACGCCGGCCGGTGTCTACTTCCAGCTCCAGAACACCGCCATCGACATCGAGACGAACGGGGTGGACAACCTCAGCGGCTACGGGTTGGTCGACGCGGTGGACGCTCTGTCCAACCTCCCCGACCTCGAGTGCGACGGGCAGGCGGCGACGATCATCGGAACGGACGGCCCGGATGTGATCGACGGAACGTCCGCCAAGGACGTCATCGTGTCTCTGGGCGGTGCCGACATCGTCAACGGCAAGGGTGGCAACGACGTCATCTGCCTCGGCAACGGGAACGACGTCGGCAACGGCGGCAACGGGAACGACAGGATCTTCGGCCAGAAGGGCAAGGACACCCTTGCGGGAGACGACGATGACGACAACCTGATGGGCGGCAGCGGCGTCGACACCGCCGACTACTCCGGTGCCGCCGCCGGCGTCACCGTCAACCTCGCCAATGGCACAGGGAACCAGGGCTCGGACACTCTGGCGTCCATCGAGAACGTCGACGGATCACCCTTCAAGGACACCCTGAAGGGTGACGGTGGCGCCAACGTGCTGCGCGGCATGGGTGGCAACGACACCCTCGACGGCAAGGGCGGCGCCGACACGTTGATCGGGTCCGGCGGCAAGGACGACCTCGACGGAGGGAGCGGCAAGGACACGCTGAAAGGCGGCGGCGGCAACGACACGCTCGACGGCGGCAGCGGCAACGACGAGATCGCGGGTGGCGGTGGCGACGACGTCGGCGACGGTGGAGTGGGCAACGACGAGATGAACGGCAACTCGGGACGAGACGCCTTCGACGGCGGTGACGGCATGGACACCATCGCCGGGGGCGGCGGGGGCGACACCCTGCGTGGTCAGGCGGGCGCCGACACGCTGCGCGGGCAGGGTGGCAACGACACCCTCGTCGGCGGCCGTGGCACGGACACCCTGGTGGGCGGGTCGGGGACGGACTCCTGCAACGGCGAGAACGAATCCGGGTGCGAGTCGTGAGCTCGTAGGGCACGCCGAGGTGGTGTTCGTCGGGAACGGTCACCGCCGGCCGGGGCCCTCATTGCTCGAACGACGCCGCGAAGGCGTCGACCTGTTGGGGCAGGCCGTTGCCGATGGCGGCCGCCACCACCGGGAAGAACAGCGAGGCGAGCGGACCCTTCGACGTGATGGCGAGCGACACGTCGAGGCTGGTGTTGCGATCGGCCATGGCGAGTCTGGTGGTGAGCACGCCGGCCACCTCGCTCGAGTCGAGGGCGAGGGCCATCACGGTCGGCCGCTGCGACTCGGTGACCACGCTCGTCCCCCGATACGTCGTCGGACCGACGACGGCGCTCCACCGATACCTCAAGAGACGTCCGTGCGCATCGTGCTCGGCGTCCCACACGTTCTGCAGCGGCCCGATGAGCTCCCACGTCTCGGCTTCCTGGAGGGTCGCCCACACCACCTCGACGGAGGCGCTCACGGACGCCGCGTGGCTGAACGAAGCTGAAGGCATCGGCCCGGGAGCGTAGTCGCCCCGGTCCGATGCCTTCTCTCTCACCAGGCGCCAGCCCGGCGGCGCCGCCGTGCAGTCTCTTTCCTGCGGCGTGCGGGTATGCTTCCGCTTGCTCATGCGCAGGAGATTCCTTCTTTCTGTGCTGGCGAGTGATCTGGTCGTCCTGGCATCTGGCATGGTCGCCGCCTCGCTGGTCACCTTCGACACGCCACTCCCGTGGGGAGCGCGGCCGGGTGCCTCCATTTGGCCCCTGATCGGCCTCACCGCCGGCGGGGTCGTGCTCGGCTCGTACCTGAGTGCCCGGGCCTCGGTCCTCGGAGTGCCTCGTCCCTCCTATGGCCGCGCCGTGGCGATCACGACCACCGCGGTTGCCACCGTCGCAGTCGGTCTCGTCCTCTTCCGGGTCTATTGGTCGAGGCCCTTCCTCTTCGAGACGATGGGCGTGTTCCTCGTCGGGGCGCTGGCGCACAGGGCGCTGCGCCGACGCAAGCCGTGGACCGAGCGGATGATCCTCATCTCCTCGGAGAAAGGCCTCGTCGACGACATGCGCAGCACGCAACACGCAGACGTGATGGCCGTCTACGACCCGTCCGGAGATCCTCCGACCGAGCACCCGCCGCCGGGCGTGACCCTGACGCTCGACCTGCGTCCCGTTCTCTCGGAGGAGATGGCGCGCTACGTCTCGTCATGGAACCTGGCGGGATTTCCGGTGCGGGCACTCGGCAACGTGTACGAGGAGCACACCGGGCGGCTTCCGATCGTCCACCTCGCCGAGGGTTGGGAGCTGACGGCTCCGGTCTCGCGGAACAGCTACGCCCCGGTCAAGCGGGTGCTGGACGTCACGTTCGTGCTCGTCACCTCCCCCCTGTGGCTCTTCCTGTGCGGCCTCATCTGGCTTCTCGTTCGAGTCGACTCGAAGGGCCCGGCGATCTTCCGGCAGGAGCGGGTCGGCCGCGGGGGAGAGACGTTCACGCTGTACAAGTTCCGCACGATGGTCGAGGACGCCGACGCCGACGGGCCGCAATTCACGGTCGTCGGCGACTCCAGGCTGACCCGTGCCGGCCGCCTCCTCCGCAAGATCCGGCTCGACGAGCTGCCGCAGCTGTTCAACGTCCTCAAGGGCGACCTGAGCCTCGTCGGCCCCCGCCCGGAGCAGCCCGCTTTCGTCGAGCAGTTCGCCGCCGGCATTCCCTTCTACCGCTACCGGCATCTCATCCGCCCGGGCGTGACCGGCTGGGCTCAGGTCAACTACGGATATGCCGACGACCAGGCCGACACGGTCGAGAAGCTGACGTACGACCTCTACTACGTGAAGTTGATGTCGCCGTGGCTCGACCTGCAGATCCTCGGCAAGAGCGTGTGGACGGTGCTCTCCGGCTTCGGGGCGCAATAGCGGCCCGAGCGGGACCGAAGGCCGTTCCTGCGTACCCCCGTCGCATGGGTGCGACGCCGGGACGCCGGAACGGGGGAGAGATCCCGGATCACCGCCCCCGGCCTCTAGCCTCTCGTCCGATGGAGTGGCCGGACGTGTCAATCGTCATCCCCGTCCGCAACGAGCGAGACGCGGTCGGCCTTGCCGTGGCGAGCGCACTCGAGCAGGAGTACCCCGGGAGGCTCGAGGTCGTCGTGGCGGACGGCATGAGCACGGACGGCACCCGCACGCTGCTCGGCGAGCTGTCGAGCGATCGCCGTCTCAAATGGGTGGACAATCCGGCCGGCTCGACGCCTGCCGCCCTCAACACGGCCATCATCGCCTCGTCAGGGGAGGTCATCGTTCGATGCGATGCCCACTCGGTGCTCCCGTCCGGCTATGTGAGGCGGGCAGTCGAGCTCCTCGAGGGCACCGGGGCCGACAACGTCGGCGGCATCCAGTTGGCGAGAGGGACGTCGACGATGCACAGAGCCATCGCCCTCGCCATGAGCACTCCGCTCGGCGTCGGTGACGCCAAGTTCCACATCGGCGGGGCGCCGGGACCGACGGACACCGTATACCTCGGCGTCTTCAGGAGGAGCACCTTGGCGAAGGTCGGGCTCTTCGACACGACCTTGGTGCGCAATCAGGACTACGAGCTGAACCACAGGATCCGCGCCTCGGGCGGCGTGGTCTACTTCCATCCCGATCTGGCGGTCGAGTACTCGCCACGACGCTCACTGGCTGCCCTGGCGAGCCAGTACCGCCAGTACGGGACGTGGAAGCGCGAGGTCCTCCGCCGCCACCCCGATTCCCTGCGATGGCGCCAACTGGCGGCTCCCGGGCTCGTCGTTGGGCTGGCCGCCTCGGCTGGTCTGGCGCTGACACCGGCCCGCCCGCTCTCGCTGGTGGTGCCGGGGCTGTACCTGGCAGCCCTGGCGGCGTCGGCGCTCCTCGAGACGGTGAGACGGGCCGATCCGGCCGGCCTGCTGTTGCCGGTGGTCCTGCCGACGATGCACCTGGCGTGGGGCTTCGGCTTCCTGACAGGCCGGCGCACGGAAGGCGAGCCGGCGATCGCCCGGCTGGAACCGTGAGCACTCCCTCGGCGTCGTGGGTCGTCCTCAGCATGGGGGACAGGCCGAGGGAGCTGGCCGCCGCGGTCGAGTCGATCGGGCGGCAGGCAGACGTCGAGCCGGAGGTCCTCGTGGTCGCCAACGGCGCCGACGTGCCGGCGCCGTCCGGAGCGGGTGTGCTGAGACTCGCCGACAACGCGGGGATCCCGGCAGGGCGCAACGCCGGGGTTCGCCACACGACGGGCGACATCGTCTTCTTCCTCGACGACGATGCCTGCTACGCCGACGAGGGTCTGGCGTCTGCGGTCGTCGCCGCCTTCGCGGCAGCCCCGGACCTCGGAATCGTGTCCCTGCGGCTGCGCGACCCGGCGACGGGTCGCACCGAGCGCAGGCACATCCCCCGTCTCGGTCGGTCCGATCCCGATCGAAGCTCGGACGTCACGACGTTCCTCGGAGGTGCGAGCGCCGTCCGCCGGAAGGTCTTCGAGGATGTCGGCGGGTTCCCGGACGAGTTCTTCTACTCACACGAGGAGACGGACTTGGCGTGGCGCGCTCTCGACGCCGGCTGGCGCATCGAGTACCGGGCCGATCTCGAGGTCCTCCACCCCGCCCAACGGCCGCAACGGCACGACGAATACCACAGGAGGTCGAGCCGCAACCGCGTGTGGCTGGCGAGGCGGCGGCTCCCATGGGTGGTTGCAGCGATCTACGTGGCGGTTTGGAGCGTGATCTCCACCCTGCGTTCGGGGTCGCCGGCGGCCGCCCGAGACGTGTGGAGGGGCATCGGCGAGGGGCTACGGGCCGACCCGGGCGCCCGGGTTCCGATGCGGTGGCGCACCGTGTGGCGCATGACGATGCTCGGTCGACCACCGATCATCTGAGCCTCACGTCCCGCCGACGTAATCCACGGACTGTGGTTGAGTGGCTGCCGCGCTCAGGCGCGGGGCGCCAGGCGCCGAAGACTCAGGGGAGGATGAGTATCGGGACCCGAACCGTTGCCGTGATCGCATTGCTCGTCGCCTTCGGCGTGGCACCTGCCGGCGCGCAAGACGAGCCACCGCCGACGGACGGACACGGCGCCGGCGATGAGGAGGGCCACGACCACGGCGCCGAAGTCGCCTCCCTCACGTCGCCGTTCTTCAACGAGTCGGGGGCGTGCGACGACCCGGCCGGTGTCATCACTCCGGCGTCGACCACGAACTCCTCTTCGAACCGGTCCCTCCCGCCCGGCCACGAGGTTCGCGGGCCATGGGGCGCATTCTTCGGCAGGGACTACTCGGACGTCGCCGGGTCGATGGTCGACTGGACCGTTCCGATGAGCGGCGGCATCACGGTCAGGGTCCACCAACGAGCGCTGCCTGCCTTCCAGCGGGTGGCCTCCAACCTCGCAGCAGAGGCAGCCCGGGGCCGCAACTACACGGCACGCATCGCAGCAACGTGGGTGTGGAGGCGCATCGGGGGCAGCTACCGAATGTCGACCCACTCGTTCGGGACCACCATCGACATCAACTGGGACACCAATCCTTACAGGTCGGACGGCGTCCTGGTCACCGACATGCCCGACTGGTACGTGCAGGCGTGGCGGGACGCCGGGTTCTGCTGGGGAGGCGACTGGAGCCAGACGAAGGACGCCATGCATTTCTCGTGGAAGGGGCCGGCCGCCACGAAGGGGTACGGTGCCATCCCGGGCCCGTACGCCCCGAACACGACAGCCGGTGGCTACACGGACGAGGCCTTCGACGGGCAGGGAGCCTGGGCCTCGACTGCCGCAGGCGCATTGCACACGTTCGCAGACGTCAATCGCGACGGTGCACCCGACCTCGTCCGCTTGCGTGACTACGGGGACGGCAGCCTGCTCCTCGAGTATGCGAGATCGAGCGGCAGCTTCAGGTACTGCGCCACGTCACGCCTCTACGCCCACGGAGCCGACGTCGGGACGAAGCGGCTCGTGGCCGACTTCGACGGCGACAGCCGCCCCGACATATGGGTGTTCAAGACGAGCGGATCGACCGTCCGAGCCTCCGTCTTCCGGTACGCCAAGGGATACGATACACAGAAGGTGATCTCGAACGATCTGCCGCTGCGGGCCAACGCGGTGTACTTGGCCGGCGACTACGACCGTGACGGGAAGGTCGACCTCTACGTGATCGGCCGGTCGGGACAGACGAGGATCGAGGTGTGGTCCGGCAAGTCCGGGTACACGAAGCGCCTCGTCGACACCACGACGGGGCTCGGCGACACCCGCGGGGCGGCGTGGCACTTCGACCTCGGTGACCACGACCTCGACGGTCGTCCCGACCTCTACGCCATCCAAGCCGGGGCAGATGTGCGGCTCCGGATAGTCACGGACGACGGCGGCTATTCGGGATCGGCCGTGACGAGGACGACCGGTGCTCCCGCCGATCCCTCCGGCGCGTATGGCATCGGCGACTACGACGGTGACGGCCGGTCGGACCTGCTGTCGATGACCTCGAGCGGGAGGGTCACGGTCCACGTCGGAGCCGACCAGGCGGCGGCGAGCACGTTCTGGTTCAAGACACCGGACAGCACGTGCGCCGCATTCGGAGCCGCCCTGGCGGGCGACGTCGACGGCGATCGCTACGTCGACCTGGCGGTCGGGGCACCGGGGGAGGACTTGGGGGACATCGTCAACGGTGGCGTCGTGAACCTCATGTACGGGGGAGGGTCGGGACCGAGCACCGCCACGGACGAGCTGTGGTACCAGGACTCGCCGGGCGTCGAGGGGCCATCCGAGCGCGGTGACCGCTTCGGCGCCGCCATCGCAGGGGGCGACTTCAACGGGGACGGCTACGGCGATCTCGCCTTCGGCGCCCCGGGAGACGGCGTCGGTTCCATAGCGGGAGGGGGAGTCGTCAACGTGCTCTACGGCTCGGCCGGCGGGCTGACCGCCACCGGGAGCGTCATGATCCACCAGGGCATCGCCGGCGTGAACGGGAAGCCGAGGCGCAACGAGGCCTTCGGATCGTCGCTGGCGGCAGGCGACTTCGACGGCGACGGTTACCGCGATCTGGCGATCGGGATACCGCGGGACAAGATCGGAGGCCGG
This sequence comes from Acidimicrobiia bacterium, assembly GCA_036396535.1. Lineage (NCBI taxonomy): Bacteria > Bacillati > Actinomycetota > Acidimicrobiia > Acidimicrobiia bacterium. Next base: position 47,464 of record DASWKR010000047.1, read on the forward strand.
CGCGTCGGCTCGGTCGAGGTCATCTACGGTGGGCGCAACGGGCTGCGGCTCCGCACGTCCGAGGTCTGGAGCCAGGCGACCGACGGCGTCAAGGGCAAACCCCAGAGTGGCGACCGGTTCGGCGCGGCGCTGGCGTCGGGCGACATCGACCGCGACGGCCGCGACGACCTCGTTGCCGGCGTGCCGGGCGAGGACAGGCTCGGCGCACGCAACGCGGGCGCATTCCACGTCGTCTACGGCACGAAGAGGGGCCTGTCGCCCGCCGGTGATCAAAGGATCGATCGGGCGACCGCCGGAGTGGCCGGCGATCCGGCGGCTCGGTCGAACTTCGGATCGGCGGTTGCCGCAGCCGACTTCGACGGGGACGGGCACGCAGACGTGGCCGTCGGTGCCCCGGGCGACCTCGACGGTACCGGACGGGTCGCCTTGTTCCTCGGCGCCAAGAGCGGGATCGTCACTGCCGGCAGCCGACTCCACTCGCAGGGCAGCGGTGGTGTCGAAGGGTCTCCGGAGCCGGGCGACCGGTTTGGGGCGGCGGTGGCCGCCGGCGACTTCGACGATGACGGCTTCTCGGACCTCGCCATCGGGGTCCCGAAGGAGGACATCGGTTCGACGTCGGACGCCGGTGCGGTCAATGTGCTGATGGGCACCACCGGAGGGCCGGCGGCTCCCGGCTCCGATCTCTGGGCCCAGGGCACCAACCTGCGCAACACCGCCGAGCCGAAGGACCGGTTCGGTCGGTTCGTCGCCACCGGCGACCTCGATGGGGACGGGTTCGCCGAGCTCATCGTCGGTGTGCCCGGGGAGGACGTCGGCGTCAAGAACGCAGGGGCGGTTGCGATCGTCTACGGAAGCGCCGCCGGGTTGACGTCGTCGGGCAACCAGCTGTGGCATCAGGACACGCCGGGCGTCGAGGGCACGGCCGAGAGAGGCGACGGCCTCGGGAGGCTGATGTAGGGCATGCCGCCGGTCACTGCGTCCCAACGACGCGGCAGATGACGCCCGGTGTCAGTCCCAGTCGAGGACTGCGGGCAACCTGCCTGCCTCGCGGAGCGAACCGACGATGCCGAGCGGGAAGAACAGCAGGGCAACCAGGAGGATGCCGCCCGTCACGGCGATGTTGAGGGCCGTCGCCCCGAACTGCACCACCGAGAATTCGTTGATCGCATTGATGAGGACGGCGCCGATCACGGGACCGGCGACTGTGCCTCTCCCGCCGATGATGGCCATGAGCACCATCTGCGCTGCCAGCCCGATCTCGAAGAAGGTCGTGGGCCGCAGATACGACAGGGAGTACGCAAAGATGGCACCCGCCATCCCGATGAAGAGACCGCTCATGGCGAAGGCGATCACCTTGTACCACCTGGTGTTGATCCCGGCGACCTCAGCCTTCGTCTCGTCCTGGGAGAGCGCTCGCAACCCGAGCCCGAACTTCGAATGGGCGACTCGGTAGGACAGGTACACGGATCCGATGGCCAGGATGGCCATCGCGTAGTAGAAGGGGACCTTGAGCCACTGGACCGACAGCTGTGGGAGCGGCAGGCTGAGACCGCTCCCGCCGCCGGCGGTCTCCCAGTTGTCGAACCACAGGCCGACGAGGAGCAGCAGGGCGATCGTCGAGATGATGAACGCCGGTCCTCGGGCTCGGAGCGTGATCAACCCGAAGACCAATCCGACGAGCACCGCGATGATCCCAGCTATCACGGCCGTCATGAACGGATTCCACTTCCAGTATGCGAGTGCCATGCCGGATGCGTAGCCACCGATCCCGAAGAACACGTTGTGGCCGAGCGAGATGTAACCGGCAAATCCGCCGATGATGTTCCAGCTCGACGTGATGGCGATCCACATCAGCGTGATGAGGCCCAACTGGAGCACGTAGTTGTACGATCCGATGATCGGTCGGGCCAGGGGCAGTGCCAGCACGGCGATGACCACGACGAGCAGGAACCGTCTCCTGGCGGCGTCTGGCCGCAGTCGTTTGGTCGTGTCCGGCTCCACGGAGTCGAAACCGATCCGCTGCGTGATCCCCGTTCGTGCCATCAGATGCGCACCGCCTTCCCGAAGAGGCCCTGTGGTCGGACCATGATGATGAGGAACAGGGCCAGGTAGAACGTGATCGGTGACCAGGTCGGCCCGAACTGGTCGGTCACGAAGGCGGCCGCCACAGAGAGGATCACCGCGCCGATGACTGCACCCTTCAGGCTGCCCAGCCCGCCGAGCACGATCAGCGAGAGGAGCAACGCCACCCACTGCCAGTGTCGCGACGGGAAGAACGGGAACAGGTAGCTGAGCATGGATCCCGAGGCGCCGGCCAGCGCCATCCCGAGTCCGAACGAGAGCGCCGAGATGCGTCGGACGTTCACCCCGACGATCTGGGCGGCGCTGCGGTTCTGCATGGTGGCCCGCACAGCCGTGCCGATCCTGCTGAACGTGAGATACGCCCAGAGCACGAGCAACAGCACCACGCTGACGACGAGGGCCAACAGCTGACCCTTCGGGATGAACAGGTCTCCGATGAACACAGATTGGGTTGCGTAGCCGGGTCTCGTCGAGCGGAAGATCCCGGTGAAGAAGAAGGTGAGAAGGCCCTCGATGATCAGGGCGAGGCCGAACGTCATCAGGACCGTCATCTCGCCAAAACGCGGGCTCCCCTCGATCCTCGGGAACAGGGCGAGGTAGACGCCGACCCCGATGGCGAACATGACGGGCATGGTGATGGCGATCGACAGGAGCGGATCGATGCCGGCCTTGTCGAACGCGAAGAAGGCGATGTAGGCCGCACCGATGATGAAGGCGGCGTGCGCCAGGTTGACGATCCGCATGACCCCGAAGAGCAGGGTGAGCCCCGAAGCCATGAGCGCGTAGACGCCACCGAGCAACAGCCCGAGCACCAGGACTTGGAGGAAGTCACTCAAGCCGACCCCTCCTTCCCGGCTATCTGGCTGCCCAGGTACAGCTCTCGGATCCGCGGGTCGTCGAGGATGCTCTCGGCAGGGCCCTCGAACCGCTTCGTGCCCAGATCGAGCACGACGCCCCAATCCGAGGCCTGCAAGCCCCGGTAGGCGTTCTGTTCGACGAGGATCACGGTGATGCCGAGATCGGACAGTTCCCTGATCGTGTCGAAGATCTGATCGGCCATGAGAGGCGCCAGGCCGAGGCTCGGCTCGTCGATCATCATGACCTTCGGTTGGACCATGAGCGCTCTGCCGAGGGTCACCATCTGCTGCTCGCCGCCGGAGAGGGTGCCGGCCAGCTGACCATGGCGCTCCCCGAGCACGGGGAACAACCGGTACACCGTCGCCAGGCGCTCGTTGACGAGGCCCTTGTCCTTGATGGTGAACCCCCCCATGACCAGGTTCTCCTTGACCGACATCGACGGGAACACGGTGCGCTCCTGGGGGACGTAGCTGATGCCGACCTCGAGGAGCTGGTCGGGTCGGAGCCCACCCACAGAACGGCCCTCGAACCGCACATCTCCCGAGCGCGGCGCGATGATGCCGCAGATCAACCTGAGCAGCGTCGACTTGCCGGCGCCATTGGGCCCGATGATGCAGTAGCGCCTACCGAGCTCCACGGTCAGCGAGATGTCGTTGAGGATGTCGGGTCCGTGCCCGTACCCCGCCGTCGCCTCGACGACTTCGAGCATCAGGTCCTCCCCAGGTAGGCGTCGAGGACGATGTCGTCGCTCTGGATCACCTCCGGGGTGCCTTGGGCGAGCACCTCACCGTGTGCCATGACGATGACCCAGTCGCTGAGCTGCATCACCACGTTCATGTTGTGCTCCACGACGAGGAAGCTCATGCCGCGCCTGTTGAGGTCGCGTATCCGATCGATGATCCGCTCCAGGAGCGCAGGGTTGACGCCACCGGCCGGCTCGTCCAGGAGGATCAGCTTCGGCTCCGACATGAGAACGGAGGCAAACTCGAGGAGCTTCTTCTGTCCGTACGACAGCTTCTTGGCGCTGGTGTGCGCCAGGGCCGTGATACCGACGAACTCGAGCAACTCCATCGCCCTGTCCCGTTCCCGCGCGAGGATCCGATTGCCGAGCAGGCTGCGAATTCCCGAGGCGGGAGAGCTCACGACCATGTTCTCGAGAGCCGTCATCTCCCCGAGGTCGCGGGTGATCTGGAACGTGCGGCTCATGCCCTTCCTGGTGAGTTGGTGAGGAAGCATCCCTGTCACGTCTTCGCCGTCGAACGTGACCGAGCCGCCGTCGGCGGCAACGATCCCGTTGATGAGATCGAAGGCTGTGGTCTTGCCCGCCCCATTCGGTCCGATCAGCGATGTGATGGTGCCCAGCTGCACCTCGAAGGAGCACCGGGAGAGAGCCTGCAGTCCGCCGTAAGCCTTGCTCAGCTCACGTGCCTCGAGTAGGGCTGTCACCTGTCGCGTTGCCTCCGTTGTCGCCCGGCACGATACGAGAGGGGGCCGGGCATCCACCCGGCCCCCTCGATCGGCTCAGAACTCAGGCTTGGGATAGATCATGTCCACGGAGCCTTCGATGGCCGGGAACACGGTCTTCAGCTCTCCGTCCTGCCACTGGGTGAGGACGTGTGCCCGATCGATCGGCAGCCCCTTCTCGTCCCAGTTGAACTCGCCGAGCACCGTCTTGACGGGATCGTCTGCAGTGCGGGTCTGGAAGAACTCACGAAGCGCGTCCTGATCCGTCCCTCCCGTTGCGATGATGGCCTGCTCCATGCCTTGGCACACCGCGAACGGGATCGCCTCGTCCTCGTCCGGGGCCCGGCCGTGCACCGCCGTGAAGTCGGCGATGAAGTCGGCGTTGCCGTATGGCTCGCCTGCGAGCAGGCTGTCGAAGTTCACGTCCGTCGTCCACGAGGTGTGGATGATGATGCCGTTGGCGGAATCGCCGACGGTGTCGCGGAACTCGGATTGTGCGCCCTGCGACATGTAGAGCAGCTTCGGCTGGTAGCCGATCGTATTGAAGGCGTCGACCACCGAGACGGCTTCCTCGACCGAGGCGGTCCCGACGAAGACGATGTCGGCGTCGGCCGCCTGGATCGTGTTCGCCAGGTTGATCCAGTCGTTGAACTCGCCAACCGGCCATGCCTGCTCGACGACGGCTTCGATGCCGGCCTCGGCCAACCACCCGGGGGAGAGGTCGAGCACGACGTCCGTGTCCGGGATCGGGACCAGGTCGCCGACCAGCCCTGCCGAGATGGCGATGGCGAAGAAGTCGTCCGCATTGATGACGGCGGCAGTTGTCGGGAACTCGTCCTCAGGGATCAGCCCCTGGTCCCGGTAGTACTCGAGAGCACGGATCGGGGTTGCTCCGATGATCTCCGCAGTTCCCTGCTGGAAATAGAAGAGGTTCTCGAAGCCGCGCTCCCATATGCGACCGGCACCGCCTGAGGGCACCGGATAGACCCATCCGTTCTGCTCCGCCACGGTCGATGTCGGGAAAGTGAGCGCGCTCGAGAACGTGCCGAAGAGGACGTCGACGTTGCCCGTGCTGATGAAGCGCTCGTACTGCGTGACCGCAGTCTGCGTGTCCGACCTGCTGTCCTCGACGAGGAGCTCGACCGGTCGGCCGAGAAGGCCGCCGCGCTCGTTGATCAGATCGACGCACAGTTGGAATCCGTCGCGGTGCTTGATGGCTGGGACGGAGAACTCACCAGTCAACGGCAATGACGTGCCGATGACGAGGGGGTCGCCGCTCGGCTCACCACCCGCATCGGCGGTCGTGCTCGGCGCTTCCGTTCCACCGGCAGTCGTCGTGGTGTCGCCATCGCCTCCCCCGCACGCGGCAACGATCATGGTGAACGCTGCGAGCCAGATGATCGCTCTTCTCATGGATCGGCTCCTTGTGTTCTGTGGCTTCTCGCCCAATCGGTGGCACCACCACCCTCGTGCTGCTGCAATCGATTGTGGCGACCACCGCCGAGTGTAACGATCCCGGCGCCCCGCCGCCCGGCCAATTCGCTGATCCGGCCGGGCGGCGCGAGTACGGTACGGGCCGTGCCGGCCGTGTCGCAGGGATTCGCAGGGAGTGAGCCATGAGTGGAACGCTGGAAGGCAAGGTGGCCGTCGTCACCGGAGCCAGCAAGGGGATCGGGCGGGCCATCGCCGGGCGCTTGGCTGACGAGGGTGCCGACTGCGTGCTGGCCGCTCGTTCTGCCGTCGACCTGGAAATGGCGGCGTCCGAGATCAGGGCGCACTCCGGGCGCCGCGTCGCGGTCGTGCCGGTCGACCTGCGGACGGCAGAGGGGTGTGCAGCCCTCCACGACGCCGCCACATCGGCGTTCGACCGCGTCGACGTGCTCGTGAACTGTGCCGGGGCGACCAAGCCGGGAGGTCTCCTCGACGTCGACGACGACACGTGGGAGGACGGCTTCGCTCTCAAGTTCTTCGGCACGGTGCGAGTCTGTCGCCTCTTCTGGCCCGACCTGGCCGCTTCCCACGGCACCGTCGTGAACGTCGTCGGCGGGCTCGCCAGGACGCCGGCACCCGACATCCTCGTCGGGGGAGCGGTCAACGCGGCCCTCGCCAACTTCACGAAAGCCCTGGCCGGCCAGGGGCTGCGCGACGATGTGAACGTCAACGCAGTCCACCCGGGGCAGACGATGACGGAGCGGTTCGAGATGCTCCTCACCAAGCGGGCCGAAGCGGCGGGCGTGACCCGCGACGAGTTCTTGGACCAGACGACCCAACGTCAAGGCGTGCGCAGGCTGGGGCGCCCCGAGGACGTCGCCGGGCTCGTCGCCTTCCTCTGCACGCCCGAAGCGCGTCACATCCAGGGCGTTTCTGTCGCCGTCGACGGCGGGGGTACGTCAGGGCTGTTCTGAGGCGCTCGTCCCCAGCGGAGGGGCGACGCCGAGTTGGCGGAGCATGCCGAGCTCGTCGCCGAAGTACCACGCCTCGGCGATCCTCTCGCCCTCCAAGCGCCACAGCGCCGCCTCGACGACGTCGACCCGTTTCCCGGTGGCGGGGATCCCGTAGATCGTCCCGGTGTGTGTGCCGACGATGCGGAACACCCCCCAGACCTTGTCGTCCTTGGCGGTCAGCTCGAGCAGGATGTTCTCCCTGTCCTCCATCGAGGCATCGTCGAAGCCTGCCGACCCCTCCATGCCGAACAGCTCGCCGATGTGGCTGAAGCCTGCCCGGTGTCGCACGAAGTCACGGGACAGGAACGGCGCCCGCTCCGACACCCTGGCGGCCCTGTACCTGGTGACGAGGTCGAGGTTCGCCGCCTCCTGCTCGGTGCAGCTGCACGAGGTGTCGCCGAACATCGAGACATGCGAGTGGTCGATCATCGGAGGCCGAGGATACGCCGCGCTGGTCCATCACCCGTCGAGCGATCGCGCCGCCTCGAGCCAGGCGTCGGCGAGCCCGGCGAACGGCTCGTGGCCGCCCTCGAGGGCTTGGGCGACCTGGGCGGCAGTCGTCCGAGCCCTCGCCACCACGTCATCCGGGTATCCGAGCGTCACCTGGTGCTCGAGGAACTCGTCCTCGTCCTCGACGAACACGTCGCCTCGTTGCGTGCAGACCACATCGAGGTCGAGGTCGATCATCGTCACGGTGTCCCCGCTCCACTCGGCCGGGGTGATGATATCGACGTACACCCGATGCGATGCCCCGTCGTTGAAGATGGCGGTCCACCATCGGTCCCGTGGGACCACCTTGACGGTCAGGTACCCGAAGCGCTTCGGAGGCTCTTGTGCGCGCCTTGCCACCGTCCCGGCCGGCGCCCACAGCCAGATGCCGTGCTCGTCTTCGCCGAGCCGGCGCATCCTGAACTGCCAGTGGATCGTGTCGGGCCACTTGCGAAAGTCGACGTGAACCTCGCCGTCGCCGAGGATCACGGCGCCAGCCGCCTTGCCGACCAGATGCCGCCGTCGCGCCGGTATTCGATGCGGTCGTGGAGTCGGTTGCGGCGGCCCTGCCAGAACTCGATGCGCCGCGGGACGATCCGGTATCCCCCCCAATCCGCAGGGCGAGGCACGGCACCGGGGTGGCGGGCCTCGAGGTCGGCGACGCGCCGCTCCAACTCGGCCCGCGACGACAATCCTCTGCTCTGATCCGAGGCGGCCGCCGCGATCTGGGCACCGCGGGGCCTGGTTGCCCAGTAGGCGTCCGACATGGCGTCGTCGACCCGCTCCACAGGACCCGCGAAACGCACCTGCCGGTGGATGGTGACCCACGTGAGCGACCCGGCGGCGTGCGGGTTCTGCTCGAGCTCGTCGCCCTTGCGCGAACGGTAGTTCGAGTAGAACACGAAGCCGGTGTCGACCTCCTTGAGGAGCACCGTACGAACGGACGGCTTGCCGGTGGCATCGGCCGTGGCAAGGCTCATCGCGTTGGCTTGCGGCACGGCGGCGTCGATCGCCTCCTGCAGCCATCCGGCGGCGGCGGCGACGGGGTCGGCACCGAGCTCGCTCGCCTCCAGGCCCGGCGTGTCGTAGTCGTCGTGGAGGTCTTCGAGGTTCACCAGCGCATTCTGGCCGTCCGGGAGGCGAGTAGCCTTGCGATCCCATGCCGGGATCCTCCTCTGTCCGCAATGTGGCGCTGATCGCGCACGTCGACCACGGCAAGACGACCCTCGTCGACGCCATGCTGCGCGCCACCGGCGTCTTCGCCGCTCACGAGGTGCTGACGGAGCGCGTCATGGATTCGGGCGACCAGGAGCGGGAGCGAGGCATCACGATCCTGGCGAAGGCCGCCTCGATCGAGTGGGGCGGCGTGCGCATCAATCTCGTCGACACCCCTGGTCACGCCGACTTCGGGGGCGAGGTCGAGCGGGCACTCGCCATGGTCGACGGGGTGCTCCTGCTCATCGACGCCGCCGAGGGACCGATGCCGCAGACCCGATACGTTCTGTCCAAGGCGCTCGCCCGCGGCCTTCCTGCCGTGGTCGTCATCAACAAGGTCGACCGGCAGGACGCCAGGCTCGACGAGGTCGCCGACGAGGTCTATGAGCTCTTCTTCGACCTGGACGCCGCCGACCACCACATCGACTTCCCGATCGTCTCGTCGATCGCCAGGTTCGGGCGTGCCATGCGGGGCTTGGGGATTCCCCCCGAGACGGCCGACCTCTCGGCCATCCTCGACGCCATCATCGAGACGATTCCGGCGCCTGCGGGCGACCCGGACGCTCCGCTGCAGGCGATCGTCACCAACCTCGACGCCTCCGACTACCTCGGACGTCTCGCCATCGGGCGCGTCCACAACGGCACACTCCGCGCAGGGCGCCAGGTAGGGCTCGTCCGCGCCGACGGTTCCGTCATCAGGAAACGGCTCGTATCGCTGCTCGGGTTCTCTGGGTTGGACCGCGTCGACGTGGCGGAGCGCGCCGCCGGCGACCTGTTCGTCGTCGCCGGATTCCCGGAGGTCGAGATCGGCGACACGCTCGCCGAGCCGGACGATCCAAGGCCGCTCCCTCGCCTCGAGGTCGACGAGCCGGTGTTGCGGATGACGTTCGGCGTCAGCACGTCTCCGATGGCCGGCAGGTCGGGCCACCTGCTCACGTCACGTCAGATCAGAGGGCGGCTCGACCGCGAGGTGCTCGGCAACGTGTCGATCCGCATCGAGGAGACGGCCAGCCCAGACGTGATCGAAGTCGCCGGTCGAGGTGAGCTGCAGCTCGCCGTGCTCATCGAGTCGATGCGCCGAGAGGGCTTCGAATTGCAGGTGAGCAGGCCCGAGGTCGTCGTCCGCGACGTCGACGGCACCCGCCACGAGCCGCGAGAGCGAGCGCTCATCGACGTCCCGGACGAGTTCGTCGGCTCGGTGACGCAGGCAGTCGCCGCGCGAAGAGGAAGCGTCGCCGGCATGTACCCGGGCGATCGCAACAGGACGATCGTCACGGCGGTCGGACCGGCGAGGGGGCTCATCGGGCTCCGGTCGCAGCTCATGACGGCCACGCGAGGCACCGCCCTGATTCACCAGCACCATGACGGTTGGATGCCATGGGCGGGTGAGATCCCAGGGCGCGGTGGAGGCGCCATGGTCGCCGATAGGGCGGGCACCGCCACCGGTTTCGCCCTCGACAACCTGCAGAAGCGGGGCGAGCTCTTCGTGGGGCCCGGAGACCCGGTCTACGAGGGCATGGTGATCGGCGAGAACTCCCGCCCAGGCGAGATGCAGGCGAACCCGACGAAAGGCAAGCAGCTCACCAACGTGAGAGCCGTCGGCTCGGACGATGCGATCAAGCTCAAACCGCCGCGTCGCTTGACGCTCGAGACGGCCATCGAGTGGATCGAGGAAGACGAGCTCGTCGAGGTGACCCCGGATGCCGTGCGGGTGCGAAAGCGCCGGCTCACCGAGCAAGAGCGCCGTCTCGCCAGGAAAGGGTGACCCGGCGGGCGGTCGATAGCCCTGCCGCCACTCCGTCTAGTTCACAGTCCAGGTGCCTGCCGAGCGGATGAGAGAGCCGAGGTCCCCTGGGCCGCGCTTCGCCTGGGCATCGATGAGCTGCTGCTGCATCGACGAGCTGTATGTGTCCCGCTCCACGTCGCGGAAGATCCCGACCGGGGTCGGTCCGTGCGGTCCGTGTGACAGCCTGCTGAGTGCGAAGGCGGAGCTCGGGTCCTCGACGGTCGGGTTGTGGACGTGGATCGCACCGATCCCGACGTCGGCGACGTTGACGATCCTCGCTCCCTCCGCGGCCAGGACCACGCCACGCTCGTTGTCCGGGCCGAACACGATCGGCTTGCCCGCCTCGAGGTTGATCCGGTTGATGTCACGCTCCGGGCGCCCGGTGAGCTCGATGAACGCCTTGTCGTTGAACACGTTGCAGTTCTGGTAGATCTCGACGAATGCCGCGCCCGGATGGTCGTACGCCGCCTGCAGCATCTCGGTGGTGTGGGGCCGATCCATGTCGACGGACCTGGCCACGAACGTCGCCTCGGCGCCGATCGCAAGGCTGATCGGGTTGAATGGACGCTCGATCGAGCCCATCGGGCTCGTCTTGGTGCGCTTGCCGACCTCGCTCGTCGGCGAGTACTGACCCTTGGTCAGGCCGTATATCTGGTTGTTGAAGAGGAGCACCTTGATGTTGACGTTGCGCCGCATCGCATGGATCAGGTGGTTGCCGCCGATCGACAACGCATCGCCGTCGCCGGTCACGACCCACACGGTGAGCTCGGGGTTGGCGGTCGCCACGCCGCTTGCGATCGCGGGTGCGCGCCCATGGATCGAGTGCATCCCGTACGTCTCCATGTAGTACGGGAAGCGGGCGGCGCACCCGATGCCGGAGACGAAGACGTGCTTCTCCCTGTCGACCCCCAGGCCTGCCAGGAAGTTCTGCACCGAAGCGAGGATCGTGTAGTCCCCGCAGCCGGGACACCACCGGACCTCCTGATCCGTTTGGAAGTCGCTTCTCTCGTACTTCGTCGCCGTCATGCTGCGCCCTTCGCTTCCACGATCTCGATGATCCTCGCCGCCACCTCTGCCGTCTTGAACGGAAGTCCCTGGATCTTCCCCAGCGTGATCGTCGGCACGAGGTACTCGCTGCGGAGCACCTTGGAGAGCTGGCCGCGGTTCAGCTCGGGGACGAGAACCGAGTCGTATCGGTTCAGCAACTCTCCGAGGTTCGGAGGGAACGGGGACAGGTGCCTCAGGTGGATGTGTCCCACCTTGGCGCCGGTCTTGCGGACGTTGTTCACGGCGGCCCTGACCGCCGAGTACGTCGAGCCCCACGACACCGCCGCCAGGCCGGACTCGTCGCCTTCGGCGACCGCGAGATCGATGTCCGCCGCGATGCGGCGCAACTTCTCCTCGCGCAGCTCGGTCATCCGCTCGTGGTTCTCTGGGCTGTACGAGACGTTGCCGGTGAGGTCGGCGTGCTCGAGGCCGCCGATGCGGTGCTCGAGGCCCGCCGTCCCTGGGATCGCCCAAGAACGCGCCATGGTCTGGCCGTCGCGGGAATACGGCAGGAACTTGCCGTCCTCCCCCTTCGGGGCAGACTCCACCGTGGCGAACAAGGCCGCGAAGTCGGGGATGGCGTCGACGTCGGGCAGCCGCCACGGCTCAGAGCTGTTGGCGATGTACCCGTCGGACATCAGGATCACCGGAGTCATGTACTTGACGGCGATCCGGCAAGCCTCGATGGCGGTGTCGAACGCATCGGCCGGAGAGCGGGCGGAGACGACCGGCAGCGGTGCCTCACCGTGCCGCCCGTACAGGGCGACCATCAGGTCGGATTGCTCGGTCTTCGTCGGCATCCCGGTGGAAGGTCCCGCTCGCTGCACGTCGACGACGATGAGCGGGAGCTCGACCTGGAAGGCGAGGCTGATCGTCTCGCTCTTCAGGGCTACGCCCGGTCCGGACGTCCCGGTCGCGCCGAGGTGGCCCGCGAACGACGCGCCGAGGGCGACACCGACGGCGGCGATCTCGTCCTCTGCCTGGAACGTGCGCACGCCGAAGTTCTTGTGACGGGCCAGCTCCTCGAGGATCGTCGAGGCAGGAGTGATCGGATACGAGCCGTAGAAGAGCGGCAGCTTGGCCGCCTGAGCACCGGCGATCAGGCCCCATGCCAACGCCTGGTTCCCCGTCACGTTGGTGTACTCGCCGGCCGGAAGGGCGGCGGGGGCGACCTCGTACGTGTGGTGGAACTCCTCGGTCGTGATGCCGAAGTTGTATCCCGCTCTGAAGGCGGCGATGTTGGCGGCGCCTACCGGGCTGTCGGCGAACCTCGAGTTCACCCAGTCGATGACCGGTTCCGTGGGACGGTTGAACATCCAGCAGATGAGACCGAGGGCGAAGAAGTTCTTGGACCGGAGTGTCTCCCGCCCCTTGACGCCGGTCGTCTCGACCGCCGTCTTGGTCAGCTCCTCCATCGGAGCAGTCAAGAGGTGGTACCCGTCGAGCGATCCGTCCTCGAGCGGGTTCGCTCCGTATCCGGCCTTGGCCAGGTTGCGCTCGACGAAGGCGTCGGTGTTGGCGAGGATGAGGCCCCCCGGCTTCAAGTCTCCGAGGTTGGCACGCAGCGCAGCCGGGTTCATGGCGACCAGCACCTCAGGCTCGTCACCGGGCGTGAGGATGTCCCAGTCGGCGATGTGCACCTGAAACGACGAGACACCGGGCAGGGTGCCGGCAGGTGCCCGGATCTCGGCCGGGAAGTTCGGAAGCGTCGCCAGGTCGTTCCCGAAGAGCGCACTCGCCTCGGCGAATCGTGTGCCGGTCAGCTGCATCCCATCGCCAGAGTCACCGGCGAACCGGATGACGATGTGGTCTCGCTTCTCACGCTGTTCTGGCCGCGGCGGGGCCAGGGTGTTGTCTGCCACCGTCCTACTCCTGATCACGACCGCGCCTCGGCGGCCTCCTCGATCTGCTTGCTAAGTACGACCTGCCCTGCGGCGAAATCGTTTCCCGGCCACAGCCCAGCTCTGCTCCGCAGTCTATTGGGCTCCGACCCTTGACTATGCACAATGCTCTTCTTCTCTGCCATGGGCTGAAAGTCCCGAAAGTCTCATTCGGCCCACACCGGCGGTTTGCGCGCCTTGACGACACCGGCCTGCTCGAGGCCGAGCCCGATGTCGAGCAACCTCGCCTCCGACCAGGCAGGCCCGACGACCTGGATGCTCGGCGGCGGGGCGCCGTCGCGATCGAGCGGCAGGGCGATGGCGGGCAATCCGGCGTGGTTGATGACGGAGGTGAATGCGGAGAGCGGGCCGCGGTACGGCACGGTCGAGCCTGCCACGTCGATCTCGGGCACCCCGATGGGCTTGCGGAGTGCGGCGACCGTCGGCGTCACCAACACGTCGCAGCGTGCCAGGGCACGCCTGAAGGCGTTGGCGATTCGGGCTCGCCAGGCCAGGCCCGCCACGTAGCGGGCTCCGGTGTGGCTCATGGCGATCTCCAGCCGCTCCCGCACCTCCGGCCCGTATCGATCGGGCGCTTGCGAGAACCGCTCCCGGTGCACCTCGGCCGCCTCGAAGTACATGGCGTCGAGCAGCTTGCCGGGCACTTCGAGTGCCGGCTCGTCGAGGTGCACGACCGTCGCCCCCCGCTCGGCGAGTCGCTCGATCGCCCATTCGAACCCTGTAGCGACGGGATCCGTCACCGGCTGGTCGACCAACGGGTGTGGGATGCCGACCGTGAGCGATCCGATGTCGGCCGCTCCCTCGGACCGATCGACGTCGACCGGGACGGACCACACGTCCGCCGGATCGTGCTCGGCGATGACCTCGTACGCCGCGGCGGCATCAGCCACCGTCCTCGCCAGGGGTCCGACCGTGTCGATCGACGCCACGAGCGGGAACACCCCGCGGATCGATCCGCGGCCGTGGGTGACCTTGAGGCCGACGATGCCGCACAGCGCAGCCGGGACCCGGACGGAGCCTCCGGTGTCGGTACCGAGCGCGATCGGTACCGTCCCGGCCGCTACCGCTGCCGCGGACCCGCCGGACGAGCCTCCCGGCGACAGCGAAGGATCCCACGGATTGTGGACCGGGCCGTGCCAGTGGTTCTCGCTGGAGAAACCGAAGGCGAACTCATGCAAGCCGGTTCTCCCTGCGACCACCGCACCCGCCTGCTCCAGCGCCCGGATGCACGGCGCCGTGATCGTGGGGGTCTTGGGAGGGAAGGAGGCTCCCAGTGTGTTGGGCCAGCCGGCGTGGTCGATGAGGTCCTTCACACCCACGGCGACGCCCGCCAGAGGGAGCGGCTCGCCTGCGTCGACGCGCTCGTCGACGCTCCTCGCCGCCGCCATCGAGCGCTCCGGGTCGAGGTGGGTGTACGCATTCAACGTCACCTCGACGGCGGCGATACGGTCGAGAGCACGCTGGATGAGGCCGCTCGCCGGCGAGTCGTCGCGGGCGACCGCAGTGACGGTGTCCCCTGCGTCCATCACTGAGACCAGGTGACCGATTGCTGCTGCGGGAAGACGTTGATCCAGAGCCGGCCGGCCGGCAGCACCATCGGGTCGCCCGAGGGAAGCGTCAGCTCGAAGCGCTCCTCGATGGTCTCTCTCGCCCACGTGCCTTCGACCACGATGCCGTCGTGGAACAAGAGGGCGGCGCCCGAGCCGAGCGTTTCGAGGGCGGGCACGGGCGTCCCGCTGCCAGCCGGGCTCGCCGTGTACCGGTTCGCTTCCAGCACGACGATGACGTCGGCGTTGATCTGAGAAGCGCTGCCGTCCTCGGTGACCGTCATGTGGCGGCTGTCATCGTTGAAGCGGAAATATCGGAACCCGTTCCACTCCCAGCGGACCACCGGCCGGTCCGACCAGTCGAGGAGGATCTCGCTTGCCATCTCGTCGCTCGTCGACGGCTCCCCGAAGTCGAAGATCGGTGCCGGCGGCGTGTCCTCCCAGCCGCGCCTGTCGGCGGTCTCCCGCATGGTCTCGACATTGCCGTAGAGGTTGTGCGGGGCGCGCCTGCCGCCGATGCGGAACGTCGACACCTGATCGTCCCCGATGATGTGGACGCCTGCCGACACGAACCGGCTGGCGACCCAGTCCTGCATCCCGGACACTTGCGCCGGAGCACCGATGAACTTCAAGAGCGTGGGGTCTGTCGGCCTGCCCGAGCGGATCGGGCCGACGTACGTAGGCGAGGTCTGATGGAACAACCCGATGAAACGCGTGAGCCCGCCCTCGACGAGCAGCTCGTAGACGGCTTGGGCGTTCACCAGCCCGCTCTGCGGCCGTGCGTTCCAATGGTTGTCGATCTTGACGGCGACGACCCGCTGCTCGAGCGAGTCGACGTCGTACACCGGCATCCCGTTGAGCGGCGAGTACGCCACCTCGACCGGCGCGGGAGCGATGGTCGAAGTGGTAGTGGTGGTGGGTGCGGCTGTCGTGCTGGCCGGCGGGGCGCTGGTGGTCGTGGCGGGCGGCAACGTGGTGCTGGTGGTTGTCTCTGTGGAGCGACTGCAGCCCGTGGCGATCAGCGTGACCGCGACCAGTGCGCCCAGCGCACTTCGGGAGTTCACGGCGCGGAGTGTAGGAGTCATCCTGGACAACATCGGCATTAGCGTCGACGCGATGAGGAATACGATGCCCACCCGGGAGGATGCCGTGTGACGGACCGAGCTTCGTTCGTCGCCGAGGAGCTCTCCGCCCTCGCCGACCCGGGCAAGGCGGCCGGCATGGCGGCCTACATGAAGGCCGACATGCCGTTCTACGGGGTCCAGAAGCCGGCCCGTTCGGTGGTGTTGCGCGCCATGATCGAGCGCTTCCCCGTCGAGAGTCGGGAAGAGTACGAGGAGGCGGTCCTCGACCTGTGGGCGCTGCCGCACCGCGAGGAGAAGTACCTGGCGATCGGTTTGGCGACTCATCACGGACGGTTCGTCACACCGTCGAGCATGCCGCTCTACCGGAGACTCATCGTCGAGGGAGCATGGTGGGACTTCGTCGACGAGGTCGCGGTCCGGCTGGTGGGCCGGGTGCTGCGCGACCATCGCCGGCAGCTCACCGCCCCCATCCGGACGTGGGCCGCCGACGCCGACATGTGGATCCGCCGCGCCGCCATCATCAGCCAGGTCGGGCACAAGGACCAGACCGATCCGGTCCTCCTCTTCGAGCTGTGCGAGACCTGCGCCCACGAACGCGAGTTCTTCATCCGCAAGGCCATCGGGTGGGCGTTACGCGAGTACGCCAAGACGGCCCCGGATACGGTGAGGGAGTTCGCGCTGGCGCACCGCGCCGAGCTCTCGGGTCTCAGCTTCCGTGAGGCCACGAAGCACCTCGCGGTGAGCTGAGGCGACGGTGCTCGCCTGGTGTCGGCAACCGATGGGGTACGTGCACGGCCACGCCGCTTGTCGCGACGGCGCCTGCGCGATGCTCGGGCTCAACCAGGCGGAATGCTGCGACGGCGAGACGTCGGCGGACTGCCCGGCGCCGACAGCAGCCGTCGCCGCCTCCGAGCCGTCCGCCCTCGGTGCCGCGGTAACGTCAGGCGTCGAATGACTGACTGGAGTGAACGGCGCGCCGCCTGGGACACCAGGTACGAGACGGACGAGTACCGGTGGGGCTTCGAGCCGAACGAGTTCGTCGTCCGCAACGCCGGCGCCCTTCCTCCCGGCACGGCGCTCGATCTCGGTTGCGGCCGGGGAGGCAACGCCATCTGGCTCGCCAAACGGCGCCACCGGGTCACCGGCGTCGACTGGTCGCAGGCCGCCATCGCTCAAGCGAGGTCGATCGCCTCCGAGCAGGGCGTGGAGGTCGAGTTCGTCGTAGCCGACCTCCTGGCGTGGCGGCCCACCGACCGATACGACCTCGTCCTGTTGTCCTACGTCCAGTTGCCGCCGGCCGAGCGGCCCCGGGTTCACGCCAGGGCCGTCGAAGCGCTCGCCCCGGGCGGCACTGTGCTACTCGTCGCTCACCACCTCGACAACCTCGAGCACGGCGTCGGCGGTCCGCAGACCCCGGAGGTGTTGTACACCGAGGAGCAGCTCGGCGAGGACTTCGCCTCCCTCGTCATCGACCTCAACGACAAGGTGCTCCGCCACGTCGACAGGGAGGACGCAGTTGGCGACGCCATCGACGCCGCATTGATCGCCCGCAAGATCACGACCTGATCGCTCGCGCCGGGCGGCCGGCGTCCTCGACCCCTCAGATGCGTCCCGCCGCCGCCAACGGCCAGTAGCGCAGCGCCACCCTCCAACCGACGTCGCTGAGGGCGACGGGCCCGGACGCCCGGCTGTCGTGGGTCGAGATCGCTCGGGCGTCACCCAGCGTGAAGACCTCGTCTGCTTGGAGTGCCCACCGCCCGTCGGGCATCGTCGGCCCGTCGGCCCACGGCTCGGCGAGCACGGCGCCGTCGACGTGCACCTGGCCGTTCTCGATCACGATCGTCTCGCCCGGGAGGCCGACGACGCGCTTCACGAGATCCATCTCCGGCGCCAAGGGATCGGGGTACACGACGACGTCGCCCCTGGCGGGCAGTCCGTCGAGTCTCGCCGCAACGACGAAGTCACCGGCGTCCAGCGTCGGCGCCATCGACTTCTCGGCGATGACGAACCTTCTCAGGCGGCCCCGCAGTGAGGCGACGACGAGCACAGCCATGCCGAGGACCCCGGCCGCGAATCCGCCTCTCGTTCGAGCGCTGATCGGCACGCGACGAGTCTACGAAGGTCAGGGGCCCGGGTAGGGGCCAATCGCGAAGCCGCCGGTTCGTCGCGGATTGCCGTGCGGTATGGTCACCGCGACCACGAAGACGACATGGAGGTGCCACCGTGGGTGTATTCACCCCTCGCCACGTCGCACACGCGCACTGCGACCTCTTCTGCGGCGTGTACGACCCCGCCCAGGCGATGATCGAGGCGCGCTCGGTCTTGAACTGCTGCACGAAGTACGCCGGCTCGGACGACGAGGTTTTCAGGGCGCGCGCCATCTCGATCAAGGAAGAGCGAGCCGAGCTCGTCAAGCACCACCTCATGGTGTTGTGGGTCGACTTCTTCAAGCCGCCGCACCTCGAGCAGTTCCCTCAGCTCCACGGCGTGTTCTGGGACGCCATCAAGCAGGCCGGCGAGGCCAAGAAGTCGATGGACCCGGCGGTGTCCGAGAAGCTCATCGACCTCATCCAGGACGTGTCCGACATCTTCTGGCAGACCGAGGCCGCCAAGACCGCCGGGGTCTACCCACCGAGCTGAGACGTCACCGCGGTGTCCGCCCTGACGACCCCGCACACGATGATCCGTTCCACGACGTCGGCCGGAGCGAACGTGATCAGCGCCCCATCGGGTGGCGGACCGTACAGGTAGAGAGGGCGGTCGGCGCGCCTGAGCCTTCCGAGCTCTGCCGTCGCGCTGGTACCTCGCGCAGACCAGCTCACGAAGAGGTCGGTCGCCTGCGACGACCTTGCCAGCACGGTCGCCGAGCCGACCACGCGCACGGAGAGACCGTCGCCCCCGAGCCCCGAGACGCAGCCGTCCTTCCTTCGGTAGTGGCCGTCGACGATCACCGGAGCGGGTGAGGTCTCGGCTTCGCTGCCGAGCAAGGCCGCGTTGAGCTGGACGATGGCGTCATCTCGCGCCGACACGACGCCGGGATCCCACCCCTCATCGATGAGCCGGAGCAGCCCCTCCGGTCGCAGGTAGTTGCTGAGGGAGGCCTTGCGAAGGCTGACGTGTGGGCCGTAGGCCTGCCCGTTGTCGACGAGTACCGCCATCGATTCGATGACCTCCCGGCTGGTGGCGATGCTCGCCACCCTCTCGGCGATGCCGCTGTGGAGCCGCACGGCGTTCGACAGGACGAGGACCACGATCAGGGCGAGGCCGAGTCGCCTCAGACCGCGACCCGTCGGCCGGATCCGTGTCACGATGATCGGCAGGGTCATCCACAGGACGTTCGAGCCGTAAGCGGCCCGTGCAGTCCCTGCCCGATATCGGGCAGCGAGGCCGAGGTAGAGCAGCGCCCACACGAGCAGGATCACGTCGAAGGCGGTGAGCGAGCGCCTCCACGCCAGGACCAGCAAGCCGGCGCATGCGAGCACGAGCACCGGCCGGCCCATCCACGCTGCAAGTCCGAAGAGCTCGGCGATGCTGTTCTCCACGTTGAGGACGAGCCCGCCGAGGACGGCAAGGCCTGATCGCAGAGGCCCGGATGTGCTCGGTTCGACGCCGAGGGCCAGGAACCATGCCGCGTAGATGGCTGCGACTGCCGTGACCGGAACGATCCAGCCCCGCAGCTTTCGCGTGAGCACGAGGCCGATCCCGATGGCCCCCATGCCGGTGACGCCAGGCCCGGAGGAGACGACGGCCACCAGTAGCAAGCTGAAGACCAGCACTCGATCGCGGTTCCTGGGCTCCGGCCGGGTGTCGATGACGTGGGCGGCGCCGAGGATGGATGAGATGGCGATCGGGGCTCCCAGATGAGGGCCCTCGAAGTACCAGCTCGAGGCCAGGAACGTCATGAGGGCGGCGAATCCGAGTGCGACCATGGGATCGGCGCCGCGCCTACCTCGGAGCAGCCACCAGGCGAACACCGTGATCCCTGCCCAGGCGAGGGGGCGCGGCAGGTAGTGCAGGGGCCAGAAGTCCATGCCGGCGACCCGATAGATGAAGCGGGTCACGACAACGGCAGGGAGCTGCCAGTTGCCGTTGTGTGGCTCCAGCAGGTCACCCGGACGGTCCAGGTCGCGCAGCGTCAAGAAGTCCCAGAAGTCGCTGTAGAACCAGGCGTCCCTGCTCCACCACCCCACGAGCACGGCGCCGAGCACGACGATCAGTCCGACTGCGATCCATTCGGACCTCGGAACGCCGGGCCGCGGGGGAGGACGAGCTGCGTGCTCTTCCTCGGCTACAGCGGTCATATGGCATCCTCGCCGGGCTGCGGAGCTTCGGCTGCCGATGGCCCCGGCCTCACGAGCGGGCGCCGATTCGAGGTCGGAGAGCCAAACCGGAGAACTCTGGCACGCACCTGGCTCCCGGCGATCCATCCCGCCGTCGCACCGGCCACCTTCACATCTCGTCGCCGGCGACGCGTTCGAGGTACTCCCGATAAGGACTGAGGGGCAGTGTCTCGAGCCGGGTCACGAGCTCGTCGTGGCCGATGAAGCCGATCCGGTAAGCGACCTCTTCGGGACAGCCGACGAGCAGACCCTGCCTCTTTTGGATCGCCTCGATGAAGTTCGCCGCTTCCAGGAGCTCTTGAGCGGTTCCCGTGTCGAACCAGGCGGTTCCCCGCCCCATGCGCTTCGCCCGCAGGCGACCCTGGTCCAGGTAGCGGCGGTGGAGGTCGGTGATCTCGAGCTCGCCTCGCCCGGAAGGCACCAGGTGCCTCGCCTCGGCGGTCACACCCGGCGGGTAGACGTACAACCCGGGCACCGCCCAGTGCGAGCGGGGTTGTGCCGGCTTCTCCTCGAGGCTGAGGATCGCCCCGTCGTCGCCGATCTCGATGACGCCGTACGAGCTCGGGTCGTCGACGTGGTAGGCGAAGATCGTGGCATGATCGCCACGCTCGGCGACCGCGCTGCGCAGGAAGTCGTAGCGGCCGTAGACGAGGTTGTCTCCCAGCACCAGGATCACGTGGTCGTCGCGCATGAAGTGCTCGCCGATGATCAGCGCCTCGGCGATGCCGTTGGGCTGGGGCTGTTCGGCGTACTCGATCGAGATCCCCCACGACGACCCGTCGCCGAGCAGCCTGCGGTATCCGTCGAGGTCGGTCGGGTCGGATATGACGAGGATGTTCCGCACCCCTGCGAGCATCAGGGTGGTGAGCGGGTAGTAGACCATGGGCTTGTCGAAGACGGCCGTGAGCTGTTTGCTGACCGAGGCGGTCAGCGGATAGAGGCGGGTGCCCTTGCCGCCCGCCAGCAGGATCCCCCTGTGTGTGGCCGCACCTGCCATCACTCTGCGATCACCTCCCGCCGTACCACGTCTCGTGGAAGACCCGATGATCGTCGTTTTGCACGTGCGCCATCCAGTCGAGGTTGGCGAGGTACCAGCGCACCGTGCGGGCGAGCCCGTCGGCGAGCCCCACCGAAGGGGACCAGCCGAGGTCGGCGCGGATCCGGTCGATACCCATCGCGTACCTGAAGTCGTGCCCCGGGCGGTCCGTGACGAACCGGATCAGCGGGCGCGACGTCCCCCTCTCCAGGCCACGAGCGCCGTCGAGCTCGTCGAGGAGCATCTCCACGAGGTGCAGGTTGGGAACCTCCGATTCGCCTCCGATGCAGTACGTCTGCCCGACCTCGCCCTGTTCGTACACGAGCGCCACGGCGTCGCAGTGGTCGGCGACGTAGAGCCAGTCCCGCACGTTGCTGCCGTCGCCGTATATCGGCACGGCCTCGCCGGCGAGAGCACGAGTGATCGCCAGCGGGATCAGCTTCTCCGGGTACTGGTACGGCCCGTAGTTGTTGGAGCAGTTCGTGATGACGACGGGGATTCCGTAGGTCTCGTGCCAGGCCCTCACGAAGTGGTCGGATGCCGCCTTCGAGGCCGAGTACGGCGAATTCGGGGCGTACGGCGTCGACTCGGTGAAGACGCCCTGTGTCCCGAGCGCGCCGAACACCTCGTCCGTCGACACGTGGTGGAAGCGAACGTCCGTGCGGTCGCCCCAGGCTCTCGTTGCCTCTTGGAGCAGCACAACCGTCCCGGTCACGTTGGTCTCGACGAACTCGAGAGGATCGAGTATCGAGCGGTCGACGTGGCTCTCGGCGGCGAGATGGACGACGCCGTCGATCGAATGACCCTCGAACACGGCACGCACCGCGTCGCGGTCACGGATGTCGCCATGGATGAACGTGTGACGGTCGAGCACCTCGGCGAGGCTTGCCAGGTGGCCGGAATAGGTGAGCAGGTCGAACGACACGACCTGCTCGTCCGGCCAGCGCTCCAGCAAGTGTCGCACCAGGTTCGCACCGATGAACCCTGCGGCCCCCGTGATCAGGATCGCCACGAGCGGCTTCCGGCGGCGCGTCGCTGCTCGACGGCGCGGCAACTGATGGCCCGGTGGAATGTCATCGTCCCGGTATGCTACCGACGGTTTCCGCGAGCCCATCGATCCGGGGGAGCCCACCGATGACCGCCTCACCCGACCCGATCAGGTTCCACGTCGCCCACACGCCGGCCAAGGCCGCCTCATACGTGCTCGAAGCTCTCGAGGCGAACGAGAACGTGAACGGGACGTTCACTCAGCGGTGCTCGTCGCTCATCGAGGAGCGCTTCGGGGTTCCCAAGGTCCTCATCACCCACTCGGCGACGGCCGCCCTCGAGGTGTCTGCGATGCTCCTCGCCGCCGAGCGCGGCGCCGGCAAGGTCTTCATGCCCTCCTTCACCTTCTCATCGACCGCCAACGCCTACCTCCGAGCCGGCTACGAGCTCGAGTTCGTGGACATCGATCCGGCGACCATGAGCCCCGGGACCGCCGAGTTCGCCGCCGCGGCGCCGCCGCGCGGCTCTGTCGTCGTCCCCGTCCACTACGCCGGCAACCCCGGGGACATCGACGAGATCGAGGCGTGGGCGAACACGGGCGGGATACTTGTCGCCGAGGATGGCGCCCAGTCGTTCGGCAGCGCCCTCGGTGGCCGCTGGGCCGGCACGTTCGGGCCGGTTGCCGCCATCTCGTTCCACTACACCAAGAACGTCCACAGCTCGATGGGCGGGGCGCTGTTCATCAACGACGCCGGCCTCGTCGACACCGCCACCTACATGTGGGAGCGAGGCACCAACCGCCAGGCACTGCTCAAAGGGCTGGTCGACAAGTACTCGTGGGTGACGCTCGGGTCGAGCTTCCAGTCGACCGAGATCCAGGCTGCCTTGCTCCTCGCCGGCCTCGAGGAGTACGACGAGATCCTCGCACGCAGAAGGGTGCTGTGGGAAGGGTACGCCGCCCGGCTGGGCGACCTGGAGGGCAGCGGCCTGCACATCCAGTCATGGCGGCCCGAGGCGGTTAACAACTTCCACGCCTTCTTCGTGCGCCTCGAGTCAGCTGAGGCGGCCGACTCGCTTCGTGAGACGCTGTTGGAGCGGGCGATCCAGGCCTACATCGGATACGTGCCGTTGCACAACTCGCCGTACGGCACGGAACGGCGCCTCGACAGACCGCTGCCGCTCACCGAGAAGTGGGCGGCGTGCGTGCTCCGACTCCCTCTGCACACCGCGATGGATCTGGCGGCGATGGAGCGGGTCTCGGGCGAGGTGCTGGCGTGGCTCGACCGGCGGTGAATGTCAAGCCGTCGCCACTGCCTCGCCGACTCGCTCGATGACCGCCCATCTCGCCTCGGCGTCGCGGTGGGTCGCATCGACCCAGGAGGGATCGTCGCGGTGCGCCGCGATGTCTTCGAGCATGATGGCGAACTGATTCCCCGCCTGGTACGTGACCGGGGAGCGCTCCCCGTCGCCGGCGATGTGCACGATCGGCTCCGCGTAGTCTGCGGGCTTCGAGAACGGCCGAGGCACCTCGACCGACCCGGTGCGTCCCACGATCCGTGCCAGGTTGGCGTACGCAGTGCCCATTGCCCACGACACCTGGAATGCACGACCTAGGTCGTCGGTGAGCGTCGCCGTGCCGGAGGCGTCGACTTCGCCCTCGCCGCGGTGCGCTCTCGCCTGGACCTCGAGGGGCCGTCCAGCCAGCAGCCGTATCGCCAGCGAGAGCGGATAGATGCCCGCGTCGAGAAGGGCCCCGCCGCCGGCGGCGGCCGCGTACCGGTGGTTCTCCGGTGGCAGGTGCGGATAGGAGAAGCGGGCCCAGCCGTGTGCCAGACCGCCCACTTCTGCCGATTCCAGCAGGTCGGTGAGGCGTGCGAACTGTGGATGATGCTGATAGGCGAGCACCTCGACGACGGCCGCCGATCTCGTCCGTGCCTTGTCGAGCACCGTGCGTACCTGGTCGAGATCGAGGGCGAGGGGCTTCTCGCATACCACGAGCGGCACACCCGCCTCGATGAGCTCGATGCACGTCGAGGCGTGGGCCGCCGGCACGGCGGCGACGTAGGCGGCGTCCGGGACGATCGCCGCCACGCACGACGACACGTCTCGGAAGGTCGGCGCTTGGCGGTCACCGTCCGCCTCGGCGTGGGCGGAGACGATGCCGGTCAGCTCCCAACCCCGGGCCTCGGCGACCGCGGGCAGCACCGTTCTCTCGGCGTGATTCCCGAGACCTACGACGACTGTCCGCAGGTGCGTCCCTGTCATGACGGGAGGAGCGAGATCAGCCTGAAGAGGTGCGGGTTGACCCAGGCGTCTTCTGCGAAGAGCTGCCTGATCTGCCACTTCGACACCCATCGGAAGTCGGCCGTGAGCTCGACGGGCTCGTCATCAGGCAGCTCGACCACGATTCCGAGGTTCCGCTTGTTGTACAGCCGGCCACCATCTTCGGACAGCCAGGCTCTCACGATCTCTCGGCAGCGCTCCGGGACCTCGGGGTAGAAGAACCATGCGAACGTCGGGAGTTGGCCGCCGTGGGCGCGTTTCAGGTTGCTGAATGTCGCCTGGACGGAGGGGCTGAGCGCCACGACCCCGTAGTTGCCCGGCTCCGCCTTTGCCTGGACCAGGTAGTGAGGAACGCCCTCGAAGCGCTTACGGGCGAGACCCAGGATCCCACCGTCGTCGCCGACCTGGCTGAGGATCGGCTGGCACCAGCCGCCGGACCCGACCTCGCGGGTGCTCGACATGGCGACCTCGACGGCTTCGACGACGAAGAACTCTCCGGAGCGATGGTGGACGTAACCCGTTGCGTCGTCGACATACCAATCACGGCACTCGGAGATCGGGACCTTGCGAACCTGCATCGGGTTGGTCGCCCGCTGGTCCAGGAACCAGCGGCGGAGCTCGGCGAGATCACCGAAGCCTGACCAGTCTCGCATCGACTCCACGGCCGCTTCGGCCTGCGAAGTGTCGACGTCGGCCAGGCCGGAGGCGCGCATCACCTCCCGGTAGTGATCGACGGTCTGGTGGAAGGTCAACGCTCGACTGGTCAAGACTGCTCACCCTATTCCCCGAGTTGCACCTTCGCGTGGACCGTTCCAGTCGACCGCTCGACCCACGACGTCCTCCGTACACTCCAGCCAATGGCTGCCTCGCGCTCGCCCGGCGCATCCAGGGCCCGAATCGCGGGCGAATCGGTCGCCGTGCTCATCGGCACCGCGGTCAACGGTGTCGCCGCATACGCCTACATCGCCGTCGGTACGAGGACGTACGGGGACGCTGCCATGGCACCGGTCGCCGTGCTGTGGACGTTCTGGGCGGTGTCGGTCGCCCTCTTCACGTTCCCGATCCAGCACTGGGCGATCAGGAGGATCTCCGTCGACGGCGACACGGCCGGTGTCGGCGGGGCGGTCCCTCGCCTGTCCGCCGTGGCCGTTGCCGTGGCGGCCGCCATCGCCTTGGCGGCCTGGCTGTGGCGGGGGACGTTGTTCGCCGAGGGTTCGGCCGGGTGGCCCCTCCTGGTCTTCGCCGTCATGGCCGGGTCGGCGTTCACGGGGCTGCAGCGGGGCGTGCTGTCCGGGCGGGGCCGCTACTACGCCACTGCGGCGAACATCGCCGCCGAGAACCTGCTGCGGCTCGGGCTGGCCGTCGTCATCGCCGCCATGTCGGATTCGGTGTTGCTGTTTGCCACGGCGCTGGCGTTCGGGCCCCTCGTGGCGGTGTTCTGGCCGGAGGCGGTCCGGCTTCCCCTCAGGGAGCCGAGCCGAGAATCTCCGCTCGGATTCCTCGGCGGGCTCGCCGGCGGGATCCTGGTCGCTCAGGTGATCCTCAACGCCGGGCCGGTCGTGCTGCAGGCGATCGGCGGCTCGGCGGCCGCGGTGACCGGGCTGTTCCTCGCCCTCGCCCTCTTCCGGGCGCCCTACCTCCTGGCCCTCGGGGTGGCCACCCGGGCGACGGAGCCGCTGACGCGGCTCGTCCTGAGCGGCGATTGCCGGGCGGTGCGGCGGGTGGCGACTCGCATCGCCGCTTCGAGCCTGGTCGCCGCCGCCGCCGGATTGGCCGGCGGATACCTGGCCGGGCCGTGGCTGATCGACTTGGTGTTCGCCCCGGGTACGCCGCCCCGAGCTGCCGTCGTGGCGTGGATCGCGGCCGGCACGGCCCTCGCTCTCGGAGGCCTCGGCCTCGTCCTGGTGCTCACGGCCGGGGGGCGCACGGCCGAGATCCAGGTTGCCTGGCTCTTCGGGCTCGTCGCCGGGGCGGTGGCCCTGCTGGCTTGGCGCGGCGACCCCACGGGCCGGGTGGTCGCCGCCTTCGTGGTCGCCGAGCTCTCCGGGTGGCTCGGACTGCTCGGCTTCATCCGGCGCCGCTGAGGCCCCGCCGCCGGTCCCATGGCGACAGGTCGAGGCCGAACTCCTCTGCGAGAGCGCGGTTCGCCTCACGGAAGTAGTCGGCGAGGTCGGCGAGCAGACCGGGCGACAGTCCGGGAGGGCGGGGGCCCGGGTTGACCACGACATCCGGGTCCCGGGGCCGGAAGCCGGGGTCGACGCCAAGCTGCCCGTACAACCGGGCGGCGGCGCCACCGGGTGACGACACCAGATCCTCGAACAGGATGACGACGAGCTGCTCCGAAGGGAAGAGCCCCCGGTACACGGCGAGGTCATCGCGGTAGCGCCCTCTCCTCCGGTAGGCGAAAGGGTCGGAGGCGATCCGGGTGTCGCCGACCTCGAACCATCCGGCGTTGCCTCGTGCCAGGTCGAGGTCGCCCCCGAGCGCCGTCTCGATGTCGCGGGTCTCGACGCCGCTCTCAACGGAGAAGCCGTAATGCGACACCGCCCTGGCGATCGGCTCGCGGAGCACCGCCACGATCGTGGCGGCAGGGTGCGCCTCGGCGATCCGTCGGGCCGCCCTCTCCGACTCGAGGTAGCCGACGCTCTTCTCGCCGAGGGCTGCTGCGTCGCCGGCGTGCCGGAAGTAGGTGTCCAGGTACCAGCCGCCGCCCCGCCCGTGCTGGCCGTCGTCGAGGAAGAACTTCGGCTCGGGCCGCAGCGGGCGCGCCATGGCGATCTCGGGGTGAGCCTCGAGGAGCCGGTAGAGGTATGTCGTGCCGGAGCGCTGCGCCCCGACCACGAAGAAGTGGTCAGGCATCGCCGCCGACGATCTCGCGGATGTGGTAGCCGTGCGGCTCGCTCGACTGGTTGAGCAGCCGGACGACGTACTCGCCGAGCATGCTGGTGATCAGGAGCATCACACCGTTGAGGAACGTCACCATGAGCGCCACCGACGTCCAGCCGGGAACCGTCGTCCCGACGACGATGGCTCGGACGAAGATCACCGCCGTCGCCGCGAACGCCCCGGCGGTGATGATGAGACCCCACCCGCTCACGACGCGCAGCGGGAAGGACGAGTAGTTGAACATGATCCGGAACACGACGGATGCGATCTTCGCCAGGCTGTAGCCACTCTCTCCGACGGCGCGGTCGTGGTGCTCGACCATCAGGTTGGCCCTGCGCCTCGAGAACATGAGGGCCAGGCCGGTGACATACGGGTACGCCGTCTGGTAGGCGACCATCCGGTCGACGACGTCGCGACGAATGCACCGGAAATTCGTCAGCACGAGATCCTTGGGCTTGTCGAAGACCTTGGTGTTCATCCAGCCGACCACCCTGCTTCCCAGACGACGCGTCAGGGAGTGGCGCTTCTCGTGGAATTTCCCGATGACGAGGTCGAGTTGCTCCGCCTCAGCCTTGGCGAGTATCGGACCGATCTCCTCCGGCGGGTTCTGCAGGTCGTCGTCCATCGTGATGACGTACCGGCCACGGCTGAGACGTAGCCCGGCGAACACCGCGGTGTGCTGCCCGTAGTTCTTGAGGAGGTCGACGGCGATGATCTTCGGATTCTCGGCGGCGCGCTCCGAGGCGATCTCCCACGAGCCGTCGCGACTGCCGTCGTTGACGAGGATCAACTCGTAGACGATCCCGGAGTCCTCGCACACCTTGACGGTGCGGTCGATGGTATCTCCGAGGATCCCCTCGCTGTTGTACACCGGGATGACGATGCTGCACGCCGGTTGCGGATTGGTCATCGCGACAGCTCCGCGGTCTTCGTCCTCGGCCGATCGCCCGAAGATAACGCAATCCTGGCGGCGCGCCAGTGCATCGCAGGTCACCCGCTCGATCGGTCTGGGGCGGGCGCTCGTACGAAGACCGTGAAGAGAGCGGAGCCGGCGCCGAGGGCGGCGACCCCGAATCCTGCCGTTCCGAGGAGCACGGCCGCCGAGGATGCGACGAAACCGGTGCCGGCCACGTTGGCGACACCCTCGCTGATCGCAAAGGCGACCGCGCCGCCCGCGAAGACGAGCGGGACGGCACGCCCGGCGGTGTAGGCGACGTCGATCGCCCTCCCTCTGTGCTGCGGCTCGCGATACCAGGCAGCCGCCAGCGCGGCCGAGTAGCCGCCGAGCACGATGACGGACGCCGCCGCCACGCCTCGCAGCCCGAGGCTCCGCTGCAGGGCGACGTAGATCGGCACTGCCGCCACCGTGGCCGCAGAGCCGACGACAACCGGCGTCCACATCTGCGTTCTGGCGTAGAAGGCCCTCGAGAGAACCTGGAGGGCTCCCCAAATCGGGATGGCGAACGAGTAGAAGAACAGCGCGGTGGCGCTTCCCTGGGTGTCCGCCGCGTCGAAGCTGCCCCGCTGGAACAGGGCACGTGTCACCGGCACCGCCATCGCTGCCAGAAGGCCGGTGGCGGCCAGCGAGAGCACGAGAACCCAGCGCATGGCGACGTCGACCGTGTCGGCCATGTCGCGGTGCCTCCGCTCTGCGAACAGCCTGGCGAGCAGCGGGTAGGCAGCCACCCCGGCCGCCTGGGCGATGATCCCGATCGGCACGAACATCGTGCGCCTGGCGTATTGGAGCTGGCTCTGGGCCCCGTCGCCGACGAGATCGCCGAACGTCGACATAAACGTCTCGTCGAGCACGACGATCGACTGGCCGATCATGAGCGGAAGGGCGATCGCCAGGTACTGGACGAGCGCAGGGTGACGCCAGCCGCTCAGCCAGCGAATCCGCATCCCGACCCTTCGGGCGCCCCACCACTGGATGACGAAGTTCCCGAGGAAGGCCCCGACGAGCGCTCCCCACGCGAAGCCCTCCGGATCGGCCGTGCCGGAGGCGGCTGCGTAGCCGACGCCCCCGGCGATGATGGCGACGTTGTAGATGACCGGCGCCAGCGTCGGGATCGTGAAGACGTTGCGGGCGTACTGGACGGCGGTGAACAGCGCCCCGACGACGAAGAACACCTGCGCGGGGAGGACGACCCGGGTCAGATGCGTGGTCGTCGCCACCTGCGCCGGGGTGAAGTCGGGGTAGATGAGGCGGATCACCCATGGTGCGACCACCCATCCGATCGCCACCAGCAGCGTGATGCCGGCGGCGATCGGCCGGACGATGGCGCTGAGGGCCTCCCATCCTCCGGATTCGTCGTCGTCTGCGAGGTACCTCGAGAAGATCGGGATGAACGTGATGGAGAGAAAGCCACCCGCCAGGAGATAGTTGAGGAAGTCGGGAATCCGGAACGCCGCCACGTACTGGTCCGTGACGGCGTCTGCGCCGAGCATGCCGGCGAAGATGATCTCGCGGAGCTGGCCGAGGAGGCGGGACAGGAGCACGCCTCCCGACACGATGAGGGCTGCCTTGCCCATGGTGCGCCGCAATGAGGTGGTCACGGTGCTCGAAGGTAGCTCGACAGGGCCGCCAAGCCGGGTAAGACCGCCTGGGCGGCAGCCCGCCGCGTCAGGCGAGGTCGCGTTTGCGCAGGATGGTCGTCGTCAGCCATAGCGCCAGTGCGATCACGACGAGCACCCGCACGGCGGCGCCGCCGGCTCCAGGCTGCATCGTCCCGAGGGCGAAGTCGGGCACGGCCGCCCCGAACTCGTCCGGGGCGAGACCGACGAGGGCGCCGAAGCCGATCCGCCACGGCGACGTCGCCGCCAATCCGGGAATGGTGCCGGCGACGGCGCTCTCCCATATGAACACGAAGGCGAGCCCGACGATGGTCGCCCGCTCCGTGACGTATCCCAGAGGCACGAAGACGCCGGCATACGCCAACGTCGCCACGAGGGATCCGACGAGGAACGGGACCACGTATCCGAACTCGTCCGTCCTGATGCCCATCACCATCGCCATCGCCAGGGCGCCGACTCCGGTGAGCACGAAGGCGGAGCCGACTGCGGCCACGAGCTTGGCGAAAGCGATGGACACCCGGGGGATGGGGCGCAGGACGATGAAGGAGAGCGTTCCTTCACGGCGCTCCTCGCCGAGCACGGTCGACGCCAATATCAGGGTGATCACCGGAACGGCGACGCTGAACAGCAGGCCGATGGTGACACCGACGAACGGGTCGATCCTGCCCGGGCTCAGCAAGAAGATCGCCGCGGGAGCGAGTGCCAGCAGCGCCAGCCCGATCATCCTCCGGACCCCGAGGACCTGGCGGAACGTCATGGTGACGATGGTGACGATGGCGCTCATCTTCGCCGCACCAGGTAGCGGAAGACGCTCTCCAGGGACTCGTCCTCGGGTCGGAACGTCGTGATCCTGGCGTCGAGATCGCGGGCCACTCTGGCGATGTCTGTGCCGAGCGAGGCCAGGTCGCGGGTCTCGATGTGGATGGAGTCGCCCGACAGGCGGACGCCCTGTACGTACTCGGCGCCGACGAGCGACGTGGCAAGGCCCCTGGAGTCGTCGGACTCGATGAGCACCCGGTACGGGATATCCGTCATCGCCCTGCGGATGGCGGCGACGTCTCCGGCGGCGGCCAGCTTGCCGTCGACCATGGCGATGACCCTGTCCGTCATCCGCTGCACCTCCTCGAGCACGTGCGAGGAGACGATGACCGTGTGCCCGGCGCTGCCGAGCTCCCGGAACAGCCGGATGAGGTGGGCGCGCTGCACCGGGTCCGTCCCGTTGAGAGGCTCGTCGAGGACGAGTATCTGCGGATTGTGGATGAGGGCGGCGGCGACCTTGGTGCGCTGGCGCATACCCTTCGAATACTCCGAGATGGCGCGGTCCGCCGCATCGGTCATCTCGACGGCCCGGAGGACCCGGTCCGCCTCGCCGGCCACATCGGTGACACCCGACAGCTTGGCGGCGTACGTCACGAACTCGCGGGCCGTGAGGAAGCCATACACGGCGTCCTCCTCCGGTACGAGGCCGATCTTCTCGTACACCTCGACGCGGTTGCGGGGCTCGACGCCGAGGACTTGGACGGTTCCTTCGGACGGGAGGATCAATCCCGTGAGCATCCGCAGCAGCGTCGTTTTGCCGGCGCCGTTCGGTCCGAGGAGACCGGTCACTCCCGGTCCGAACGAGCAGGAGACGTCGCTCACCGCCACCTTCTGCCCGAACCACTTCGATACGCCGAGCACCTCGACGGTGGCGTCGGCGACGAAGGCGGGGCTCCTTGCCTCCGAGGTCACATCAGCTCCCGGTAGCGGCGAATGGCGATCCAGCCGGTGGCGATGGCGATGACCGTCAGGATGCCGACCGACGCCCACGGGCTGTAACCGGCTCTGCCCATGATGCTGGCGGATTGCTCGCCGAACACCCAGTCGCGGATCGCCAGGGGGTGGTCCGGGAGCGCCACGAGCGAGACCCAGCGCCCGAGTGTCTCCGCTCCTTCGGACAGGGACTCGGCGAGCACCTGCGACACGAACATGATCCCGAGGAACACGCCCGAGGCCGGCGCCAGACGCTTGGCGAAGATCGAGACGAGGATCGCCGGGCACCCATACGCCACCACGAAGGCGAGCGACGTCGCCAGGATCTTCGGCAGGTTGTCCAGGTTGGCGACCAGCGCCGTCGCCACCCCGTCCGGATCGAGAGACGAGAGCCCGAAGTAGAGGAGGAGCTGCGGGACGATGAGGAACCCGGAGAGCACGATGACGAGCGAGGTGAACCGCGCCAGCAGGTAGTCGCGGGCGGTCAACGGGCGCGAGCTGTAGACCGCCAGGACGCCCTGGACGCGGTCGGGGATGAGCAGCTCCGGAACCGCCAGGGCGATGAAGAGCAGGGTGGATCCCGCCGCCAGGCCGAAGTACTCGGCGTGACCGCCGAATGGGCTCTCGGCGTCCGGTGAGAACGTCGACAGGAAGAAGGCGAGCCCGACGAAGACGATCGCCGGTAGCAGGGCCACCCCGAACAAGACCCACGGCAGCACCTTCTTGCGGGCCTTGCGCCTCAGCCCGAGGACCCGTCTCACCCCGTCGAGGATGACCGCCTTGAAGGCGCCGCGTCTGCCGAGCCGGGGACCGCTGTGTGGGACGTACCCGAGGTCGAAGACTGCGCCTGTTGGTTCTGTCGTCACGTCGTGTCCTCCGCGCCGCCCTCCAGGAAGATGTCCTCGAGGGTGGTGCGCTTGGCCCCCATCGACCGAATTCCGATGCCGGTGTCGACGAGGACGTCACGGATGAGCGCGAAAGGGTCTCCGTTGACGTGGTCGAACTCGATCATGTGATGGCGGATCGTCACCTCGGCGCCCCGCCTGCGGAGCTCGGCGACGACGACGTCCTGTCCCGAGAGCACCTCGACCTCGACCGTCGAGGTGTCGGTGAGGCCCGCCAGCGGACCGTTCCTCAGGACCCTGCCCCCATCGAGCATCACCACCCAGTCGCACGTCCGCTCGATGTCCGACAGCACGTGCGACGAGCTGAGCACGTTGATCCCGAAGCTGCCGAGCCTGGCGATGAGGTCGAGCATCTCGTCGCGTCCCTCGGGGTCGAGGCCTGCCGTCGGCTCGTCGAGGAACACGAGTTCCGGGTCGTGCACGATCGCCTGGGCGAGCATCGCCCGCTGCTTCATCCCGGTGGAGAACTCCCCGAGGAAGCGGAAGCGCTCCTCGTGGAGCCCGACGAGTGTCAGCACGTCGGACGCCCTCTGCCTGGCCGCCTTGGCCGGGATCCCAGCCAGCTCGGCGGCGTAGACGGTGAAGTCGGCGGCCGTCTGGTCGAGCGGGAGGCAGCTCCCCTCCGGCATGTAGCCGACCCGAGCTCGGACGGTCGTCGGGTCCGGCTGGACGCTCTCGCCGAACACCGAGACGGTCCCCTCCGTCGGGACGAGGATGCCGAGGAGGATCCTGATGAACGTGCTCTTGCCTGCGCCGTTGGCGCCGACGAGGCCGATGCGACCAGGCGGCACGTCGAGGTCGACGTGGTGGAGGGCGACGATGTCGCCGTACGCGTGGCCGAGCCCGGTGACTGAGATGATCGGCTCGGACATGTCGCCGAACACTACTTGCGGCGCTCGAGGAGCTCTTTCGCTTTCCGTTTGCCGGCGTCGAGGGCGCGTCTGGCGACCTCGAACTCGGTGGCGAGGATGGCGAGGCCTGCGAGCACGATCGGTGTTCCCGGCCCGGGTAGCGGCATCAGCGCAATCCCGGCGGCGGTGACCGTCCCACCGATGACCCCGATGGCGACCTTGCGGACGGCTCGCATCGGCGTGAGGGTTCCGACCTCCGGGTCGTTGTCGACCGGGTCGGCGTCGACCTCGACGGGGTCCGCCGTCTCCTCGGGAAGCGTCTGGTCGCCCATGTGACCCAATGGTATCGGTCGCGACGCGCAACAGGACGGGGCCCCTACCTCAACGGGAGAGGCCTCTCCTCGTCGAGGAGAGGCGCTACTTGACGGGTGCGGCGCCTTCGCCGGTATCGTCGCACGTCGATGGAGACCGCGTTCGCGACGCTGGCGGCGGTCGTCGCCTCGGGATTCGCCCTCGACTTGTGGCGAAGCCACCTGGCGCGGCCGCGTCCGCACGCCGCCGCCTGGGCGGCGGGCGTGACGTTGTACGCCCTCGCCTCCTCGGCCCTGGCATTCGGCCTGGCGTTCGGATGGTCCGACACCAGCTTCAGGGTGTTCTACGTGTTCGGGGCCGTCGCCAACATCCCGGTCCTCGCCCTCGGCTCGATGTACCTGGTGGTCGGGCCGAAGGCGGGCCGTCGCATGCTGCTGGTGCTCATCTGGTTCTTGGGTGCCGCAGTGTGGGTCGTGCTCGCCGCGGTGCCGGTGACACCGGTGGCCGAGGTCGGCGTGCCCGAGGGCTCCGAGGTCTTCGATTCGCCGCTCACGGAGATCTCGGGTGGCGCCATGCTCCCGAGCCCCCGGATATTCGCCGCGGTAGCGGGCGGGGTCGGAACGCTGCTCATCGTCGGGCTCGCCATCGCATCGACCGTCAGGGCCCGGGCGATGCGGTCGGTGGTGGTCGGAAACCTGCTGATCGTGGCGGGCACGGTCGTCCCCGCCGTCGGGGGATCGCTCACGGCGCTCGGCGAAGGAGGTGGCTTCGCCGCCTCGCTCCTCGGGGGGGCGGTGCTCCTCTGGGCGGGCTTCCGCGTGGCGTCGACGCGGCGGAGTAGTGCGACGATGGGAGCAGAATGACACGACCCAAGAGGAAGCCGAAGCAGCCAGTGGCACCGCCGAACCGACGCGAGATGTGGACCGGCATCGCCTTCGCCGCCGCCAGCCTCGCCGCCATCGCCACTGCCGTGCTGGGAGAGCGCGTCGTGTCGGATGCCCGCCCCGGTATCGGCCGACTCCAGTGGATCGCCTTCGCGATCGCCCTCGGGTGCGGCGTGGTCGCCGCCTTCATGCTCGTCCGATACCGTCCGTGGCCTGTGAGGGTGGAGAGCGCATTCGAGAGCCTCGGGTTCGGGGTGGGCCTCGCCGCCGCAGGAGGAGTCGTCGCGGTGTTCGGGGGGCTCGCCGACGGTATCGGTGTCGGTAGCGGCGACTTCGGTGTTCTCCAGGCGGCGGTCGTGACGTTCGGCCTCGTGGTCGCAGCCTTCGGAGCCGCGGTCATCGCCACCGCCCGCAGGCTCGGCTGAACGGTCGCGTGATGGCACTGCGCCTCAGTGAGGAACCACGGCGCGCCTCGGGACGACCTTGCGCTCCGCCCGGTCGGTCCACATGACGCCGGCGAGTATCAGGAGGCCGCCGATCGCGATCCCGGCCTCGAGCCGCTCGTCGATGAGGACGATGCCGGTCACGAGGGCGACAAACGGCACGAGATAGCCGATGAGGCTCGCTCGCGTCGTCGAGACGTGTCGCAGGAGCCAGTAGAACAGCAGGAACGGCACCACGCTGCCCATCAACACGAGGTATCCCAAGAGGACCATGGCCCAGGTGGTCGGCACGGCAGGCGTCCCTTCGACGAACAGTGTCACGACGGTGAGCCACACGAACGCCAGGGCGCTCTGGATGCCGGTGATCTCGAGCACGCCGTAGTGGTGCGACTGATGCTTGGCGATGATGCCGGACACCGAGATCGAGACGACCGCCACGATGCCGAGCCCGAAGGCGAGAACCGGTCTGCCTCCTTCGGCCAATCCGCTGTCGCCCGAGAGCAGCATCACGCCGACCCCGGCGAGCGCGATGAGCAAACCGAGCGCTTTGCCGGCCGACATCGGCTCGTCGGGGAGGGCGAAATGGGCGATCGTCGCCGTGCCGAGCGGGAACAGCGCCGCCAGGAGGCCGACGAAACCGGCAGAGGCGTTCTGGTACGCCAGGGTGAAGAGCACGTACGGCAGCGCGATCTGGAAGACCGAGAACGTCAGTCCGTTTCGCCATGTGGCACGGTCGAGAGGAACCGGGCGTCGCATCGCCACCAGGATCGCCAGGACGACGAGCGCACCGCCGAGCGCCCGCACCGTCACGAGCGTGTACGGGGGAACTCCGGCGTTGAGGGCCGCCCGGGTGGCGACGCCTGACGTCCCGAATCCGACGGCGGCCGCGGCGATCGCCGCCCAGACACGGGAGCTCATCGGGCGATGCTACGCCGTTAGCCTCAGGTCGATGACGCACCATCTGGCGCAGCTCAACATCGCCAGGATGCGCTTCCCGCTCGACGATCTCGGGATGAAGGGTTTCGTCGATCAACTCGAGCCGGTGAACGCCCTGGCCGACGCGGCCTCCGGCTTCGTCTGGCGTCTCCAGACGGAAGACGGGGACGCAACTTCGATCCGAGCCTTCGACGACGACATGCTGCTCATCAACATGTCGCTGTGGGAATCCATCGAAGCACTGCGGGAGTTCGTCTATCGCTCGAACCACCTCGGCGTGCTGAGAGACCGGGCTTCGTGGTTCGACCGCATGGACGAGCCTCACATGGTGCTGTGGTGGGAGCCCGCCGGGAGGGTCCCGACCATCCACGAGGCGAAGGATCGCTTGCAGCACCTGCGGAGCAGCGGGCCGTCGCAGTGCGCCTTCACGTTCAAGGAGACCTTCCCGGCGGCCTGAGGCCGCCGGGCCTTTCCCGGCGGCGTGAGGCCGCCGTGGGTCACCTAGCGGCGCCGTCGACCCCGCCACCCTTGGTACACGTAGCGCCACAGGGGTTGCGGACGAACCTCGCCCGTCTTCTCGGCATCTGCCGGAGAGGACTGCGGCACGGCGTCGGCGCCGACGGTTGTCGCTCTCGCCTCGGTGAGCTCCCCGCGCAACTCGACGAGGCGCTCGCGAAGGAAGCGCGCCTCCGTCTCGGCCTTGGCGGCTCGCTCCCTCGCTTCGGCGAGCTGCTGGCCCGCCTCGTGGAGGTTCCCGAGCTGCATGAGCATCTTGTCCCACGCCGCGATCGGCACGATCATCGTCTCCCCGGTTCGATCCGGTGGTGCCGATCGCCCAACCGGGGACTCGACCGGCGGAGCCGAGACGGCCGTCCGGGTTGGGCCTGGGTGCGACGCCGGGGGGCCGGCGGTGGCGACGTCGGGCCGGATGGTGATGTCCCTTCCGAGCTCTGCCGCCCGGGCGATCACGCCTTCCATGCTGACCATCCGCAGGTTGTGGCGGGCGTCGACGTACGAGGGGATCGCCCCGCGCCTCGCCCACTTCCTGAGGGTGTCGACCGGGATGCCCGTAACGTCGTTGGCGTCTCGCAGCGTCGTGAACCCCGGTTCTGATCGACTCTCATCGCGGTGCGGGGGCGGCGCGGCGACGGAGCGGCGATCGGTAGTCTCCCGCATCGCCTCCGTCTCCCAGAGAAAGGCCGGATCGTGTCG
This sequence comes from Acidimicrobiia bacterium, assembly GCA_036396535.1. NCBI lineage: Bacteria > Bacillati > Actinomycetota > Acidimicrobiia > Acidimicrobiia bacterium. The sequence goes on from DASWKR010000047.1 coordinate 84,783, forward strand.
CATCCTGCGACATGTTACGGACTGGCCGCCGGGCAGGGTGATCCCGTGAGGCCCGAGCAGTGGCCCGCCCGGGCCGGTCCCTAGGATTGGCGAAGCTGGAAGGGGCCCGCCGCAGATGCAACCCATGCCGAATGCCGAGGAGATCCGCGAGCTCGTGGAGCGCATCGTGGACGGGCTCGGCCCGCATGGCTCGGCCGACGGGATCGCCGCCGGCGACGCAGCGGAGGAGTCCGGCGCCGAGCACACGACGGACCACCACGCCCCGGCTGCACCGAGCAGCGAGACGGTGTCCCCCGGCGCCCCGGGCGGGCGCATCGCCGTCGGAGCGGACCACGGGGGCTATGCCCTCAAGGAGCGCATCGCCTTCAAGCTCAAGGAAGCCGGATACGAGGTCCACGATTGCGGAACCCAGTCGATGGAGCCCGTCGACTACCCGGACCTGGCGCACGCGGTCGCCGGTGAGGTGGCGTCCGGATCGTCGATCTACGGGATCATCGTCGACGGGGCCGGGATCGGGTCCGCCATCGTGGCGAACAAGGTCCCGGGCGTGCGGGCGGCCCTGTGCTACGACCTGTCGTCCGCCCGCAACTCGCGCGAGCACAACCACGCCAACGTGCTCACCCTCGGCGCCGGGCTCATCGGCGAGGCCCTCGCCTGGCAGATCGTCCAGGAGTGGCTCGGCACCGACTGGGGGCCGGGCCGGCACGCCCGGCGGGTCGAGAAGATCACCGACGTCGAACGAGCCTATGCGAGGCCGCAGTGACCGAGCGCGACCGCATCATCGAGGCCGTGACCCGCGAGGTGATTGCGGCGATCGCCCTCGGGGACTTCTGCCGAACCCCCGAGCAGGTGAGGAAGGTGGTCGCCAACGGGGCCGACCGGGTCAGCTTCAGCGGGGTTGCATCGGATGTCCCCCTCGACCTGGCGCACTACATCGACCACACGCTCCTCAGGGCGGACGCCACCGCCTCCGAGATCGACACGCTGTGCGCCGAGGCCGCCGCCTACCACTTCGCCTCGGTGTGCATCAATCCGACGTGGGTGCGGCGCTGCGCAGACAACCTCAAGGGAAGCGATGCCGTCGTGTGCACGGTCATCGGCTTCCCGCTCGGGGCGACGACGCCCGAGATCAAGGCAATGGAGGCCCGCAAGGCGCTGCGCGACGGCGCCCGTGAGGTCGACATGGTCATCAACGTCGGTGCGGTCAAGTCCGGCGACTGGGCCCTCGTGAAGACCGACATCTCCAAGGTCGTCGACGCCGCCCACGAGTCCGGAGCGATCTGCAAGGTGATCCTGGAGACGGCGCTGCTGTCGGACGAGGAGAAGGTGCGGGCTTCTGCGACCGCCAAAGCGGCCAAGGCGGATTTCGTGAAGACGTCGACCGGGTTCGGTCCGGGGGGCGCCACCGTGTACGACGTGGCGCTGATGCGGGAGACCGTGGGACCCGAGATGGGGGTGAAGGCGTCGGGGGGAGTGAGGACCGCCGAGGACGCCGAGAGCATGATCGCCGCCGGAGCGACCAGAATCGGGGCGTCCGCCGGAGTGCAGATCGTGGGCGGCGACCAGGGAGAGGGCAGTGGCGACCGGTATTGACCTGAGAACGTACGCGTTCCTCGACAGCTTGCAACCGCAGTACGCCGCCTTCCTCGGCACGATCGCCCAGGGTTTCCTGCCCCTCGCCGGCGACTCGTCGCTGTACGTCGAGATCGCTCCCGGCATCGAGATCAACCGGATCACCGACATCGCCCTCAAGGCGACGACCGTCAAACCGGGGATGCAGATCGTCGAGCGGGTCTTCGGCCTCCTCGAGGTGCATTCGCCCGACCAGGCGGACACCAGGGCGGCAGGAGCGGCGATCCTCGATGCCATCGGCGTCACCGAGGCGGACAGGGTCAAGCCCAAGGTCGTGTCGAGCCAGATCATCAGGCGAGTCGACGACCACCAGGCGCAACTCATCAACCGGATGCGCCACGGCCAGATGCTCATCCCCGGCCAGACGCTCTACGTCCTCGAGTGCGACCCGGCCGGGTACGCGGCGCTTGCCGCCAACGAAGCCGAGAAGGCGGCCAACATCAACGTCCTCGAGGTTCGCTCCTTCGGCGCCGTCGGCCGGGTGTACCTCGGGGGCGAGGAGCGCGACATCGAAGTCGGGTGGCAGGCGGCCGTGGCGTCGCTCGAAGGTCTCGAAGGTCGGGAAACGTGAACACGAAACACGAGGAAGGGAGCTGCATCGATGGCTGATGCGCTTGGCATGATCGAGGCGCGTGGCTTCGCGGCAATGGTCGAGGCCGCCGACGCGATGGTGAAGGCCGCCAAGGTCGAGCTCGTCGCGTACGAGAAGACCGGAGGCGGCTACGTCACTGCGATCGTTCGCGGCGACGTCGCAGCAGTGAAGGCCGCCATCGACGCCGGCGTTCGCGGCGCCGAGAAGGTCGGCGAGGTGATCGCGACCCACGTCATCGCACGCCCGCACCTGAACATCGATGCCGTGCTGCCGCTCGGGCGCGGCGAGGAGGCGGCCGCCGAGCTCGGCTGACAGAACCGGAGGGCCGCCAATGCAACTCGGAATGGTCGCCGGCACGCTCGTGGCGAGCCGCAAGGAACCCCTCATGGAGGGGATGAAGTTCCTCGTGCTTCGTCAACTCGACTCCGAGGGCGCCGCCTCGGGCGGGTACGTCGTCGCCGTCGACGCGGTCGGCGCAGGCGTCGGCGAGGTGGTCATGTACGCCTCGGGCAGCTCGGCCCGCCAGACCGACGTGACCCGTGACCGGCCGTGCGACGCCGTCGTCATGGCGATCGTCGACACCTGGGAGGTCGACGGGGAAGTGAAGTACACGAAGTGAGGCCGCCGTGCTGACGGACGACCAGGTCAACGAGATCATCGCCCGGGTCAAGGGCAGGGTCGCCGCCGCCGAGCACGCCGCCAGGCAGGGCCCGGCACTGCGAGCAGCCGACGAGCTGGCGATGGACGCCGACCGGCTCGGCGACGGCATATACCCCACCATCGACGAGGCGGTCAAGGCCGCCGGCAGAGCGTTCGTCGCCTACCGGGACCTCGGGCTCGACGGCCGCTACGCCATCGTCGACGCCATGCGGGCGGCGATGCTTCGTGAGGGCGAGCGGCTGGCCTACATGGCCCGCGAGGAGACCGGGCTCGGCAGGGCCGAGGACAAGGTCATCAAGAACCGGCTCGTCACCACGAGGACCCCCGGTCCGGAGGACCTCGAGCCGCAAGCCGTGACGGGCGATCAGGGGATGATGGTCACCGAGTACGCCCCGTACGGCACGATCGGGGCGATCACCCCGACGACGAACCCGACGTCGACCATCATCAACAACGCCATCGCCAGCGTCGCCGCCGGCAACTCCGTCGTCTTCAACGTCCACCCCAATGCGAAGCGGGTCTCGGTCGAGAACGTCCAGGTCTTCAACAGGGCGATCGTGGCGGCGGGTGGCCCTCCCGATCTCGTCACTGCGATCCCCGAGCCGACTCTCGAGTCCGCCAAGGAGCTCATGGAGCACCCCGATGTGCGGGTGCTCCTGGTGACCGGAGGCCCGGGCGTCGTCAGGGAGGCGCTGCGCACGCCCAAGAAGGCGATCACGGCAGGTCCGGGCAACCCACCCGCAGTCGTCGACCCGACGGCAGACGTCGAGGCTGCCGGGCG